>JANLFS010000066.1 GCA_024655925.1 Bacillota bacterium
CTCCGTAGCATCATCTCCTCCCTACAGCGCACCTCCGCCAAGATAGAAGAGGTGCTCCAGAACACAGAGGACGAGGCCGTGAGGAGTCTGGCGAGTCAGGTTGCCGACCATCAGCTCAGCGTCCCGAGGATGGATGCCCGCCCGTCCAAACCGGACCTGGAGAACACGCTCCTCGGGCAGTGGCATGGGCTAAAGGACTGGTTCCTGGGGGTTGGGGGCCGGGAGAGCGACCCATCTTACCTTCAGAACGAGACCAACGAGACCATCCGCAGGATAACGAGGTTCGCTCAGAGGCTGGGCGAGAGAAACCAGAACATACGGAGCAGGTACAGTGACTACTTGTACCTGGCGGACTGGTTCAGCCGGCTCGAAAGCATCGAAGAGGCACACAGATTATCAGCGTGTGTCTTTGGGGTCCCCAACACCCGCCACTTCGTGGCGGATTCACCGGCTTCCGAGGACATCCACAAGGTCGACTCCAACATGCGGAGGGTTCTCCTGGGCTGGATCGACAGGTGCATGACCAGTTCCGACCTCACTGCCAAGACCGAGACTGGCCGCAAGGTCGAGATGAGACTGGTGGACGACTCGAGGATCGCCCTCGAGTCCGACGATGGCGTCCTGGAGATGCCCAACTACGAGTTCCGCTTCAAGGGTTAGGGTTTAGTGGGGTGGCGTCTTGGAGACCCAGAGGTGAGAATGGTGGTTGATGAACAGGAGACTCAGCGGCCAATGGACGGCTTCGATGGGGTGGCCAAGGTGTTGAACGGAAAGAATACGCTGACCACGCGTGGTCACGTTGAGATGTCCTGGCTTGGTTACGATACGGCTGAATTTCGGCCGGAATACCGTGACCATGGGAAAGGGTAGCGGGCCGTTTGTCACGTTCGCCTGAGCTCTGCGGTCGCAATAAACGCTCCCGCCGGGGCCAGCGGGAGCGGGTACGGACCGGATTGGCATTCTGGGGGGTCAAGGCCTTGCCGGGACCTGCAGGCCGTCCATGGCTGCGTGTTGCACTATCTTCGAGTCTATGGCTCTTGCCTCTCGGACGTAGCCAAGCAGAAGGCACTTGCCTGCGAGTGCGTTGATCAGCCTGGGTTTCCCTCTTGCGGCCTCGAAGACGGCCGTTACCGCATCTGGGGTGAATATTGGGCTTGTGGCGCCGGCTGCTTTGAGCATGGCCTTGACGTAAGGATCGGCCTCGTCCGGCTCCAGCCCTGAGAACTCGTGGTGGACTATGACTCTTTCGAGCAGGCCCTCGTGGACGTGGATCTTCAGCATTGGCACGATCGTGGGCGTGCCGCAGAGGATGACCATTGCGGGGTTCTTGGAGTCCATGTTGAAGTTGAAGATCATCTGGAGGTCGTGCAGGAGCTCATGACGGAGGTGTTGCGCTTTGTCCGCGACGATCACCGGGACCTGATTCTTGTGTACGCTCAGGGACGCGATACGCTCCTGGACCTGGTGGAACAAGTCGACCTTTTTCGGAACCGAGGCAGTAGCCCCAAGCCCACTGCAAGGTGACGATAGAAGTCGACAACCGTTAGCGTAGAAAGCGGCAGGTAGATCGGTAGATGGGTCTGTGGATTGAGCGATTGGGCGAAAGCCCGTATGGCGGTGGTCTTGTCTGTGCCGGGTTCACCCCAGACGAGAGTTATGCCTCGGACCGTCTTGAAGCGCTCCATCCTGGAGCGGAACTCTTCGAGGTTCCTGGAGTTGAAGACGGCGGAAGCTGGGATGTCCTTCGTGAACGGGATCTTGCTAAGCCCGTAGGACTGCTGTAGGTGCCGGATCCCACACAGACTATTTCCTGACAGCCTCGCAGAAGAACTTGATATGTGCAAACATACGTCGAATTGTTGGGGTGACGTCCTCCTTGTCCGTTTCCAGGAGCATCCGCTCAAGTGAGAATGCCAGCAAAGCGTAGTTGTACTCGTCGGAAAGAAGCTGTGGGTCCATGGGCTTGATGACGCCCTTTTCCGCCATAGCCGTAAAAACCTTCGCATAGAAAGCCGCCGGCCGACCGATGATCTCTCTTATTACGAAGTCCCTTGCTCTCTTGTCCCTGAATTGCTCCATATAGACGATCTTCCAGATTCTCTGCATGGCCGGGGTTATCCTGTCCCTCAAGGTCAGGAGGTGGTGCTGGAGATAGATCTCGGGGTCCATTCCGGAAAGATCTTCCTGGATCATCTTCTCGTCAAGAATTACCTTGCCGAACTCAGTTTTGAAGGTCTCGAAGATGACATCCAGCAACTCATCTTTGCTCCTGAAGTGGTTATACAATGAGCTTTCACGTATACCCACCTTTCGGGTTATCTCCCGCACCGACACGGCGTCGAAGCCTTTTTCGGAGAACAGATCAATGGCCGCTTCCAGGATGTTCTCCCTGGTGCTTTTCCCCGGATACTCGGTTTCGGACGGCACTTCCATACCTCCTCGAGGCTTACTAACGTTCGTTTCCGCTCGAAACGATAACTACTAACGTACGTTAGTCTGTCAAGCCCGATGTACGAGGTCTTGAAGGTGTATCTCCCGTGTCACCGCTCGGTCATGCTGGAGGAGACGGGAAAGGCTTCTCGAATACTCTGTCCGAGCCAATGTCAGAGAAACCGATGAGGCGTGTAAGTCCTCCGCCCATGACGGGACATGCGATCCTGCGCCTTCAGTCTCTGGCTGTGGAGGACGTGTGTCCCAGGCGTCGAATCAACCCCAAGAAGTTAAGCCTGCAATAATAACTCCGCATGGTTAACCGGTGAGCCTGTGTGTGGACGTCTACATACCTCACAGCCAGTTGTCTCAGGCTCATTTGCCCCTGACGAGGATGGTGAGATCGTGCAGGACGTGGATGTGCCCAAGTGCTTGCTTCTGGCGTCGCTCGCGCTTGGAGTCGAATACGGGCTGAAGTCCATGGTCTCCGGGATGCCGCGCCTGGCGGAGCTGAACCGCGTGCGACCCTATGTCTGTTTCCGCCTGTGCGCCGCCTCCGCCCTTGCGGCGCTCCTGGCGTTGTTCTTCGGAGCGGCCACTTGGATACTCCCTGCCGCCCTGGCGTATACGGCCATCGCCTGGCTGGAACGGCCGATTGAAGCCCTGCGGGTCCGCCTTGAGCGAACCACCGGGTCGCGTCTTGCCTGGCTCCAACTGATGCCGATGGCGCTGATTGCGGTCGCGCCCTTACTTCTGTGGCGGGTCGGTCTGCAACCGCCTGGATTCGGGCCATTGCTAGCTGGCATCTATCGCCTTGTCAACGCCGCCTTTACGATGCCCGGAGTTCCAGGCATCACAGTCTCCGCTGTTTTGGCCGGAACTGCTGCTTACGTTTTTCTTGGGGAGCCCGCGAATTACGTCGTCCGTTGTCTGCTCGGGAGGGAGACGCCCCTGTCGCCTGGTTTGCGAGAAGGTCCGCGCGTGGCGCAACTCGATGCCGCGACGGCCGAGCCACAGGGCCTGTCCGGGTCCGGAGCGGAGTGCCCGGACTACGACACGCTGCGGGCGGGGCGCGCGATCGGCACGTTGGAACGCTGGATCATGGCGACCTTCATCGCTCTTGGGCAGTACGCAGCGATGGGGCTTGTGCTGACTGCCAAGTCCATCGTCCGGTATTCGAGGATCGAGCATGACCCGGGGTTTGCCGAGTACTATCTCCTTGGGACCTTATACAGCATGCTGATAGCGCTCCTGATCGGGCTTGCGCTGCGTGGGGGCATGTAGGGTGACGGACAGATACATAGCTGTCAAGCTGGATATTCGGGGATCGCGGCGGACTCCCAACCGGGCGAGTGTGCAGGAACGGCTCTTCGCAGCCATGGATGCGGTCAACGCCGCGTACGGCGAAGCTATCTCCGCGAAGTTCGTAGTCACTCACGGAGATGAAGCCCAGGGCATGCTCTGGATGGAATGCGCGGGGACGCTGTTCCGCATAGTCGAGACGATGGTTGGCGCCATGCGTCCGGTGCGACTCAGGTTCGGGGTAGGCGTGGGAACGCTTTCGACACCAGCCCGCCCTGAGGCTATTGGGATGGACGGGGAAGCATGGCACAGGGCGCAGGCAGCGATCGAGCTAGCCGCCAAGGAACGCAAGTTCATCGTGTTCAGAGGTTTCGGCGAGATCTGCGACGCGCGCCTTGGGGCGGCGGCCAACCTCTTGCTGTTCTTAAGCCACAGGTGGACGAATGACCAGCGGCGGACCATTGCCGCTGTGGAGAAAGCGCCGACGCAATCTGAGGCGGCGGCGATTCTCAAGGTGTCGCCTGCAGCGGTATCCAAGAGCCTTAGGACCGCTGGATGGCAGTTCTATCGTGACGGCCGGGAAGTGCTTGAAGGTATGCTGGAGGCACTCTTGTGCTAATGACATGGGTATCCTCCCGAGATGGCGGTTCAGGGCCATCTTCGAGGAGGATACCGTAAGCAAGCGGGCAGTTTCCCCGGGTTTGCTAGTCGCGCCTCGTGCGGGCGCGTGGATTGAAACGAGACTACTTATCGTACTGCTCCAGCCACTTCGCGTGCTCTGCCTTAATCGCCTCGCGCATCTCGCCGTCCATCACCAGGCGCAGGCCGACCGCTGCCATGACTTTCGTGGTCTGGATGAGGTTTTCATGACCTTCGGGGGTCAGGGTTATGGCCGCGTTTTCAGGAGAATGGCCTGCTGCAGCGGGGATTCCCGCTGTGCCTATGCTCACGTGCACTCCGGGCACCTGCAAAGTCAGGAACCCGGTTTCCTCCCAGTGCCGCGGGACGTTGGCTTGCTTGATATTCACGCCGCCGTAATCGACTGCGTACTGGAACGCGAGGTCATTGAAGGCGCCGATTGCCACGGAGGGAGCGTATGTACCATAGAGGTCGATATCTACGGTGGTCCCGGTGGCGAGCGCCGCGCCCCGGGCGGCGTTGTGGATCTCGACCACCTTGGCATCAATCATCTCCGAAGCTTTCTTGGGCGAAACCGAGCCGAGCGGAGTCTCGTCTGCCAGGTGCCTCACCCAGATAGTGGCTGACGCCATCTCCGGAACGATGTTCGGCGCCACCCCTCCGTCGCTGACGATCCCGTGGAACCTGAACTGCGGCTCAGAGTGTTCTCTGAGCATGTCGACTGCGTGGAACAGAAGCATCACGGCGTCGAGGGCGCTCCTGCCTTGCCACGCGCTCTGAGCGTGCGCGGGCTTGCCGTGGAAAGTGTACTTCATCTGCCTGATGTGCCGAGGCGAGAACCCGCCTGGATACCGCACTGTGTCAGTGGCAGTTCCGTGGCTTCTTATTGCGAAATCGACTCCGCCCAGGTAATTGGCTTTGGCCAGCGCAGCTTTGGTTGGCGGACCCACTTCTTCGGCAGGCGCCCCGACCACCCAGACGCTCCCGGGAAGGCCATGCTCCTCCATGGATTTGGCCAGGGCTATGGCGGCCCCTACTCCGGATGGACCTTGCATGTTGTGTTGGCAGCCGTGGAACGGGGGATCACCGCGCAGCGCATCGTACTCGACAACGAAGCAGATGACAGGATGCTCGTTCTTTCCGTGATACTTGGCACGAAACGCAGTGGGCAGTCCGGGAGGGCCGCTGTAAGTGGGAGTCAGCCCGCCTACGAACTTCAGCCGGTCAAATTCCGGCCAGGCCTCCTCGAGTCCGGGCACGCCCATCTCCACCTCGAACCCGTGCTTCGCGAGCTCATCGGTGAGCATCGCTGCTGCTTTGAATTCCAGAAACCCTGACTCCGGATTGTGGTACAACCAGTCGCTCATCTCGATTACACGGGCAGACAGTTCGTCTACATGCGAGTCGAGCCTCTGTCTCACGGCGGTGATCTCCGGCGATTCGGGCGGGATCACCTGTGGACGGGTTGCCGCGGCTGCGGCAGCAAAGGTCAGGATTAGGGCGAGAACCATTGAGAGCGTGCGTGTGGTCCACTTCGTCATCTGTGTCATTCCTTTCGTTGTTATTTCGTTGTTATTTGTCTCGGCGTAAAGAGGTCCTGCGTTTGATCGGTCGATCGGTTGGCCATTTCCATCCACTTCTGAGCGTCTCTCTTGCCAGCGCTTGCCGAGCCCCGCGTTTCACCTCCTGTCTCCGCCCCGATGCCCTCAGGATCGCGCAGGTCTTGTCGCAAGTCACTGACCTCACGGACCGAGAGCCATCGGCACAGGCCTGAGCCTGTGGTAGATATAGAAAACTCCTCCCGTGCCCAGCGGTCGAGAACCGCCAGGGGCGGGAGGAGGTTTTCCCACGGTACCACCCTGATTTCGTCTCTGTCTTTCGACAGCGACCTTTGCGTCCTTTCCTGTCTGCCATAGACGCTTGCGCACCGGGCAGGCGCCGCGACAAACCTGGAACGGGACAAGCGGGTAACGGGCGCTTGATGAAAGTCAACCCGGCGAGGCCTAGTCTCTTTGGACGATGGGTTCGATCAACAGGAGGCCACAAGGCCCCTGCGAGCCACTGCCTGGCTCAGGGATTCATGATCCCTATCCGGCATCCAAAGGTTTCAACCCGCAGCTTGGGGGCGAGTTCGTTCTGACTTGGGCGCCGGCTTACACCCACCGCCGGCTCTCTCTGGCCCGACCCTCAGCCTACTACTCCCCGTCATCGCATTTGAGCGTGAATTGGATCTTGAGTCAATGATTTCTTTTGATAATACCCAGACACGCGGACAGTGTCAAGCACATTTTAGACACCAGTTTTCGCGCGGCTTTGGCGCTTTACAGTCGCGTTTACGTGCGGCAACTGTGGGTAGATCATGCGTAGATCGTGTGGCCCAGATGGTGCTGTCTTTGAGAAGGATATGACGAAGAGGGTCGGTTTTGTAGGCGCTGCCGCATCTCTCGCGCAACCGATCGGAAGTCGTCCTCCGAAAAACCTGCCTGATAGTCCCTTGGGAGGCCCCGCCCAGCGTTCCTACGTCGCCTCAAGCAGTGAGGCTGCCGGCGAAGCTGGCCGCGTCGAGGTAGTCGTCGTCATCGAGGACGATGCCGACTCTCAATGCGGTTCCGCCTGTCCAGGTCTCTTTCTGCCTCGGCCACAGGACTGCGGTGTTCTCGTTCCAGTCTCCGACCACGGTGGCGGTTTGGAAGCGCCGGCTCATCTTGCCATGGCACTGATCGTCTGAAGGGTCAAAGACCCAGGTACGCCTTCTGGACATCCGGGTTGCGCCTCAGGTCCTCGCAACTTCCTGCAAGGGATATCTTCCCTGTTTCGAGAACGTACCCTCTCGACATCGCGGCCAGGGATTTCCTCGCGTTCTGTTCCAGAAGGAGTATGCTGACTCCGCGTCGGTTCAGCTCGGTGAGGGCCTGAAACGCCTTGTCCACGAATATGGGCATGAGCCCTGTTGAAACTTCATCCACCAGAAGCAGCCGGGGCCTCGCCATCAGTGCGCGTCCGACGGCGAGCATCTGCTGCTCTCCGCCGCTCAGTGTCTTGGACACCTGGCGCTTGCGCTCTTGCAGGATGGGGAAGAGAGAATACACTTCCGCGGGTGACTCCTCGATCTCGCGCTTGTCAGTGCGGGAGTAGGCTCCGATCATGAGGTTTTCTTCCACTGTCAGGTCAGGGAAGACCCTTTGCCCTTCGGGGACGATTGCTATCCCGCGCCGAGACCGTTCCCACGGCGGCAGGCGTCCGATGTCCTCCCCGTCGTAGAGGACGGTGCCCGTGAATTCCCGGTGCAACCCCATTATGGTACGGAGGAGTGTAGTCTTGCCAGCACCGTTTGCGCCAATTACCGCCACGCTTTCACCGTCCTCGACAGAGATTGAGACCCCATGGACGACTTCGATGTCCCCATACCTGACTACAAGGTTCTTGACCGCCAGCAATTCTTACGCCTCCTTTCCAAGGTAGGCTTCTATTACCCTTGGGTCGGCCGCTATCTCCGAAGGAGGCCCTTGAGCGATCTTGGAGCCGAAGTCCAGCACGGCTACCTCGTCGCACAGGTTCATTATGACCCCCATGTTGTGTTCGACCATTACGATGGTGACGTTGCTGTCTTTGACCTTGCGCGCGAGGTTCATCAGGCTTTCGGTCTCGCCGTGGGTCAGGCCCGCACACGGCTCGTCAAGAACAAGGAGCTCCGGTTCAAGCGCCAGCGCTCTGGCTACTTCCATTCGCCGCTGCTGGGCAATGGGGAGTTTGCCAGCGAGCGTGCCGGCCTCGTCCGCAAGGCCGACCATCTCAAGGAGAGCATTCGCCTTCTCGTTCATTTCGCGAGTCCTGTATGTTCCGACCAACCGCGACACGTTCCCATAGACCTTGTGCCCGCACCCGACGATCACATTGTCTAGAACGGTCATGTTTCGGAACGAATGGACTATCTGAAACGTTCGGGCGATGCCGAGGCGCGCGGTTCCCGAGGCCGGAAGCGCGGTGATGTCTCTCCCTTTGAAGACGATCTTCCCGGAGGCAGGGGGATACACGCCGCAGATTATGTTGAACAAAGTGGTCTTCCCTGCGCCGTTAGGCCCCACGATCCCGAAGACTGTGCTCGGCGCAATGGCCATGCTCACGTCTTTGAGGGCGTGAACTCCGTAGAACTGCTTGCTCACATGATCCACTACTAGAATGGCGCGGCTGTCCGGCATCACGCTGCACCTCCTGACGCGCTCTCGGGCTTGCGTCTGCGCGGCGCGATCGACCGGAGCCATTCCCAGATCAAGCTGCCGTCGCCTATGAGCCCTCTGGGCTGGAACCTCATCATCAGCAGCAACAGCGCGCCGTACATGAGGTTTCTGTAATCGACCAGCGGACGGAAGATCTCAGGGGCCAGGCCCAACGCAAGGGAGCCAAGGATTGCTCGCCGGAGAGTCCCGAGTCTGCCAAACACCGCCATGGAGATTATGCTGATTGATGTGAGAAACCCGAAGTCCTGTGGGCTGATGAAAGACATGAAGTGAGCGTAAAGGGAGCCCGCGACCCCGGCGTAGGCAGTTCCGATGGCGAACGCCACTATCTTGAACCGGGCGCCCGCGACCCCCAGGGACTCAGCGGCCTCTTCGTTGAGGCCGACGGCCCGAAGGGCCAGCCCAAGCCAGGACTTGACGAGCCGCCTGTCAAACCAGATGCCGAGCACTACGCAGGCGATCACGACAACCAGATATTCTGGTTTGGTCAGAGTGTGGCCGAACACCGAGGGATACCGAATTCCTCCCACTCCCAGGGCACCCCCGAAGAACTGGGTGTACTGAAACACCGACACGACCACGAAGTTGACGCCTATCGTGGTTATTGCCAGCGAGTCGTCGTGCAGACGCGTGCTGACCGCGCCCAAGAGTGCTCCAACCGCCGCTGTGACCACCGCGGCGATGGGCAGCGCCAGCCAGAAGGGAATGCCGGCCTTGACGGACAGGAGGGCGGATGTGTATGCTCCGATTCCGAAGAACGCAGCGTGGCCCAGGGAGACCTGGCCTGTGTAACCTGTGATGATATTGAGGCCCATGGTGAGGAGCATGAAGATCCCGATGGTGATAGCGATGGTGGCCTGGTACAATCCCATCCTCGTTCACCTCCGTCCAAACAGGCCATAGGGCCTGAACAGCAGAACTACGATGAGGGCGATGAAGGCGATCGAGTCGCGGGGAAGGATCATCCCTCCGGGCGAGATGACGAGGAAGGTCTCCACAAGCCCGAGGATGAGCGAAGCCAGGACTGTCTCCCATACATTTCCGAGGCCGCCCAGAACTGCGATGGCCATGGCCTTATACGCGGGAACGCTTCCCATGGTCGGATACACCGAATTGTAGTAGAACCCCACCAAAGCGCCTGCCGCGCCCGCAACTGCGGAGCCCAAAAGGGAATTCCACGCCACGGCGCGGTCGATGTTCACTCCGAACGCCGAGGCTGTCTCGAAGTCTTGTTCAGTCGCGCGCCATGCCAGACCGAGACGGGTCCGGTTGATCAGGAACCACGCCGCGACGAGCAGAATCGCGGAGGCCGCCAACACGACTAGCTGGTTTCCGGTCACGTGAGCCACGTCAAGTTGGTCTAGACCGAACGGGACACGAACAGGCAGAGAGATCACGTAGGGACCCGCCGCCAGACTGAAGAGGTCCTCCATGAGTATGAACATGCCAATGGAGGCGATGAGCGGTGCGACCCTGGACTATCCAAGAAGCGGCCTGTAGAGCCATTTCTGCATCAGCACCCCGACTATTCCGCATCCGAGCATGGCGAGAGCGGCGACGAACGCAAGGTTCGGATTGACTCTCGAAGCTGCGACCGCAATGTACGCTCCGAGAGCGATGACCCCGGCGTGCGATATGTGAAGTATCCGGAGAACACCGTAGACCATGGTGAGGCCCAATGTGATCAGGGCATAGATCATTCCCATGGTGGCGCCGTTGGTCGCCTGCTGCCAGAACAATCTATATCACTCCTGACTGCGAACGAGTTGGATGACAGCCGGCGGCGTCAAGCGGGGAACCGCGCCCGGCGCCGCCGGCGACCACAACGTTACTTGTCTGGAGGTGTGATGATGGCGGGATCGCTGACCTCCCCGTAATGGGGGAACTGTCCGTCCTTAACGATCTGGACCTGTATCGGTTTGGTGCATTCGCCGAGGGCGTTGAACCCGAGGACAACTCCGGTCGCGCCGTCGAAGTTGCTAGTCGCGACGATCGCATCCCGAACAGCCTTCGGGTCGGTGCAGTTGGCTCTGCGCAGGCTGTCCGCGATCAGCAGGAAAGCGTCGTAGTTGGACTCCCCGACCATGTCGGGCTCCATCTTGTAGAGCTTGCGGAAGCCGTCGATGAAGGTTCTCGCCGCCGGGCGCGGGTCGTCTCTGTTGAGGTTCGTGGCGATTATCACGCCTTCAGCGGCCTTGCCTGCGATCTCGATGAACTTGGGAGAATCGAAGCCCTCCTCGCCCAGAATCTGCGACTTGACCCCCATATCCTTGGCCTGCTTGCAGAACTGCGCTGCTTCGTTGTAGTACCCGCTTACGAATATCACATCCGGGTTGAGCTGCCGCAGCCTGGCCAGGTAAGGGGTGAAGTCTTTCTCCCCGAGAGGATACAAGGTCTCCCAGAGGATCTTAATCCCCAGCTGGGCGGCTCTTTGGCGGAACCCTTCCGCGAGCGCCCTCCCGAATTCGTTGTCCATGGTCATCTGGCATGCGGTCTTCGCTCCGAGGATTCTCCCCGCGACTTCGCCTGCCGCAGCGCCCTCAATCGGCCCCAGCATGCCTACGCGGAACACATAGTCTCCGGCTCTGGTGATATCGGGGTGAACGGCGAACCCTCCTACCACCGGGACCTTGCTTTGCTGGTATATAAGGGCAACCGCCCTCATAGGAGCGCTATAAGAACCGCCCACAACCGCCACCACTTTGTCCTGTTCGATCAGCTTGTGAGCCACGGCGACCGCTTCCTTGGCGTCGGCGCGGTCGTCGTAGATGACAAGCTGGATGGGCTGGCCGTTGATGCCGTCGGCATCGTTTATCTGCTTTGCAGCAAGTTCAACGGATTGCTTGACACTGAGGCCGTCGGCGGCCGCGAACCCGGTCAGGGGAGCGTGCAGGCCGACCTTTATGGGATCTGCACCGACCACAGGCACAACACAAAAACAGACAACCAGACCCACCAACGCCACCAACAACCACCTGAATGGATTGCGCATTTACCGGCGCCTCCGAATCAGTATTGTGTGTGTGCGTCTCTAGCTGTCTTACAGGGACAGGTGACAGTGTACACTGTGGGCTAACCCGTGGTTATGCCATAGAACACCTCCCCGCGGCTGGCGTCACGCCGGCGTTGAACGGTCATTAGGCGACTGACTAAGGTTTCTGGGTCTCAGCTGAAGGATTAGCACGCCGAGGACAACCGTGATCGCTCCGACCACCTGCAGCCCCTCCATTCGCTCGCCCAGGATCACGTAGGCCAGGATTCCGGTGGCTACAGGCTCAGCCATGCAAACGATGCCGGCATGGCTCGCTTCGATGTAGTTCAGCGCTCCCACGTACAGTGCATACGAACCCAGAGTTGGACCTAGGGCCACCGCGGCGACGAGGATCCATGCGCGCCACGGCAAGCTCGCTATCTGACCAAGACGGGGCGCTGAGAAGATAATGAGAAACAGACTCCCGAAAGCGAGGGCATACAGAACTGTAGTTGACGATCTGTACTTCGCCAAAGAATACTTGCTCAAGATGGTGTAGGACGCGTAGGTGACGGCCGCGGCGATCCCCAGCGCGACTCCCTCAGGATCCGCCACGAGCCGCGTCGAGTCATACCCCCCGACCACCAGGAGACAGCCGGCGAGCGTCACGACGAAGGCGATGCCCTTTGCAGCGGTTATGCGTTCTCCAAACGCGAAAGAAGCTGCAATGGCAACGAAAATGGGGGATGTGTAAAGCAGGACTACAGCTGTTGTAGCCGAAGTGCGCGCGATAGCTTCGAAGTACGAGACGTAGTTCAGGGCTACGCTGAATAGCCCAAACGCAATGAAGAAGGGCACATCCTTCAGCTCGACATGCAGCGCGGAACGGTCAGCGATGCACAGAATGATCAAGAGCGCTAACGCCGCGATACCTGCGCGCAGCGTTACGAGAACGACGGGGTCGAGACTGTATCTGTAGATGAGCACAGCGAATATCCCAAGAGTCCCCCAGAGGACCGCGGCCGAAAAGGCCAGAGCGTATCCCAGTGCGGTCCGCCGCCTTGGTCTATGTGTCTCCGTGCCGTAAGAAGAACCGGGGACTGCTATGGGTCCTTCCGACACCGGCTCAGCCAAGATGTGGCCTCCTTCAGCTCGCCGCGGAATTCTGCGCCCAAGACAGGCATCGCCTGGAATCCGTCGGGAGCAGCGCGAGCCTACTAAGTATTCTCTCTACGCATGAGTACACCTCCCAGTAAGCGTGGAAAACCCGCAGCGGAGACAAGCCTCCCCTTTACAGAAACTGCCTCAGGAACCCCTGATTGAATGCGATTGGACCATACAGGTGCAAGATGAATTCCGGTAGGTTACGACATCGAGGTCTTCGGCGCCACAGTCAAAGTGAGCATATACAATCTCTCCAATTGGGCGGCCGAAGGGGATCTGACGGGCGAGTTCTGGGGCACCGTAGTGGGGGTTCCGGTTCAATAGCAGTTCGGCGGACCTAAGCATCAGATGCCGTCACGTGCAGTGGTGACGACGGTACCGTGTTGCGCGTTTGGTTTCATCTTGGCCTTTCCTTCTTAGTGGCCGTTCCAGTGTTGCGCCTGCTGTGGTATGCTCATATCGACGGCTCTATCCCTTTCGTCTTTACGGTTCCGGCTTACCGTACCGGAGCCGGGAGCTGCCACCTGTAGTTCCACCGAGTTTGGGACATCCTCCATTTGACAAACACACTTGAAAGGACAACAAGAGCATTGGATGGCAAAACCTATGTCGTTACGGGGGCGAACTCTGGACTGGGCAAAGCAAGTGCACTGCTTCTTGCGAAGATGAACGCAAATGTGGTGATGCTGTGCCGTAACAAGGCCCGCGGCGAGGCCGCTCTTGCTGAAATAAGGGAGCAGGGCGGCAACTCAAACGCATAACTGATTGTGACCGATCTTTCGTCCCAGGCATCGATCTGGCGATCCGCGGAGGTCTTCGAAGCACGCCACCATGAACTCCATGGCCTGCTGAACTGCGCAGGCATTCGGGTACTGAACCGTCGGGTCAGCCTGGATGCGTTGGAGCTCATGTTTGCTGCCGAATATCTGGGGCACTTTCTGCTGACCAACCTGCTCGTTCCCGCACTTAGGGCTGGAGCGCCATCGCGTGTGATCACCATATCTGGCGAAGGGCACAAGGCAGGAGTTGAAGGGGGCGCCGCGGGTACCATTGACTTTGACGATCTCCAGGCCGAAAGGTCGTTCAGTGTCTTCAAACAGTGCAAGCAGGTCGTGTTGGCCAAGATCATGTTCACCTACGAACTGGCCAGACGGCTGACCGGAACCGGTATCGCAGCCAACACGCTGGATCCAGGGTTTACACGCACGGGCTTGATCCGCAATTTCCCCTCGTATGTCCGCCTGTTGGCGCAGATCAGGATGGCTCTGGCCAGGCCGCAGACGCCAGAGGAAGGAGCGAGTCATGTCGTGTGGCTTGCTACCGCGCCGGAGTTGGAGGACGTTACCGGCAGGTACTTTGTTCAGAGACAAGAGGGGCGATCATCCCCGGAGTGCTGCGACGAGGCCACGGCCAGACGGTTGTGGGAGGTAAGCGAGCGGTTGGTGGGGCAGCGTTTCGGAGCTTGAGTGCGGTAGAACGGGCTGAAACGGGCGATAGAGCACATTTGGTCCGGCGCGGGTGAGAAACGAGCCCGCGCAGCTTTCTTTCTGCGGACAAGCCCTAGGACGCGGGGACGGGGCTCTACTCCTTCTCTGAGGAACGCAGGAGTAGTCCTGGCCAAAGGCCATGCGAATTTCGAAATCGTGCCTGACGGGCATCCGCGGTGGTCATCGCCGGCTTGCCGCCCGCGACGGACTCGGCGGTGAGAACGAAACCCACATGGAGCTCGCCTCCGAAACGACCACACCATATCAGCCTATCGCTGCAGCAGCGACTTCACCCATTCACGGTTCTCCCAGAGCGCGCACCCGCCGCGGGTCTCTCTCAGATGTTCGTGATTCTCGCGAATTGCCTGAAGAAGCGGGGAACCGAGCGCCTCTTTGAGGGACATGGCCTGAAGACTTGTGTCGGAGTAAGGGGCAAACGGGCAGGGCTCAACGCTGCCTTGGGGGCTTATGTGGATGAACCCGCGGCCCGCTGCAAGGCACCCGCCGGCTTCTTCTTCGTCGCCTGGGAAGGCGATGAAGAGCCCCGGGAGACTGGCGCGAAAAGCCTTCATGGCCCGAGCCGTCTGGACCCTCTGGTCTTCGGTCAGGCACCAATGGTCAGTGCCTTCTTCGACAGGGACGTATTCCACAAAGAAGAAGAGCTTACACCCTGCATCTATAAGTCCTTGGATGAACGCCTCATCCAGCACGGTGTCGACGTTCGAGCTCCTGAGTGTCAGGGACATCCCGAAGAAGATCCTCTCCGCCTTGAGCTTCGCCGCCAGCTGCGTCAAGCGGTTGTGGACTCCGACGCCGCGACGGTCGTCGGTGTCCGTTTCGTGGCCTTCCAGACTTATGACTGGAACCACGTGCCTCTGCCTGCTGAGCACCTCGATCATCTCATCGTCGATGAGAAGCCCGTTGGTGAAGACTGGGAACACGATCTGGGGGAAGTCCCGGGTCACCCTCATGAGATCGGGCCTGACCAGGGGTTCGCCTCCTGCAAGCAGGGCAATGGAGATTCCAAGCTCCCATGCCTCCGATAGCACAGAGCGGAGCTTCTCCTCGCTCATTTCTTCCCCGGCCTGTCTGTGCTGCGCCCGGTTGTAGCATCCCTTGCACTGGAGGTTGCACTTGTTGGTGACGCTCACGATCATGAATGGAGGCATGTGGAGCCCTTTCTGCTCCCACTCGGCCCGCCTCTTGACGGCCTGTTTCTGCCATTTGATCGTACGAAGAAAGAACCCCACTTGCGTCGGATGTTTCAGCGAGATCCGAAGGGCATCTTTGAACAGGTCAACCACTGACCTGCTGAACATCTCGAGATACTGACTCTGCTGGTCCATGGGGCAACACACCCTTCAAGGTGCCCGGGATGGGCTGGGATTTGCATGTTGCCACCATTATATTACCGGAACCGCGCCGCGGCGCAAACCCGTGCAGACGACTTATGCGACTTGGCTTCCACAAAAGGGGCGGGTGACCCGCCCCTTCCCGATCGGGTTATGGCTGATTGATCTGCCGGACTGGTCTGCCTTCGATGTAGCCTCGATATCCCATGGGCTCAAGCTGAAACCTGGGGGCTTCCTCATCTGCCCACTCAAACCCGTAGATCTTAGGGTCGTATTTCTTCATGATCTCCCACAGGTCCTCAATCGCCCCTTCGAAGTGTTCATCATCATACGGCTCACCTTGAAAGACCATCATCTTGCACGGGGGAAGGTCCATGACTTCAAAGCCGGCGGGAACCTCGCCGCTGTAGTCCGCAGGCACTTCTACTCCTTGAAGATAGGTTGACGTGCCGGGCTTGACCATACTCTCAGGCAACCACATGCCCATTGGCTCATACATCGCTTCCTTGATGCCTGACAGAACGCCCCACACATAACAGCCGACCTCATCACAGTATTCGAAGTAGTGAGTGGCTTTGACGCCTCTCTTCAGAATCACCTTCCTTGCTGGACGTTCAACCACTTGAACAAAGATCGTCTTCGCGCTGGCCCTCTTGTCCACTGTGATCTCTCCTCTCTGTAGCGCGAGGTAGTAGTCACGGATGCGATGCGGCATAAAGAGCTGTATCGGCTTTGGGTTCTTACTGTAGTCCTTGGGAGATACGCCAAATTGCCGGGAGAAGGCCCTTGTGAAGCCTTCATGCGAACCAAACACGAAGTCAAAGGCGACATCCATTACCCTGGGCTGTTGGTCGCGAAGAAGAAGAGCGGCTCTTGACAAACGCAATGCCCGCAGGTATTCAAAGGGCGCCTTCCCCGTCAGTTCTTTGAAGATCCTTGCACAGTGCCATTGCGAATACCCGGCAGCCCTTGCGAGATCACCCAGGGAAATCGGGTCATTGATGTGGGCCTCCATGTGGTCCTGCATCCTCTGCACAGCGTTTATGGCGTCCCATCGCTCCATGCTCTCTCCTCCTGCAGAAAGGATATCACTCTATCAAGTGCGCTTCTTGACGCCAATTGCGAACAAGTGATCCGCCGTAGAACGGCCTCACCAGAGGCGGCGATGATGCTGTCTATTGTGCGCCCCACAACGAGTGTATCTCGGGCAGCAGTTCGCCACAACGTTGTTCAAGCCCTGCGGCTCCACGGATGCAGCAGCACTCGGGTAAGTCATGAAAGGCGTTCTGTGCGGGAGGGTTTCGCCTCGGATAGGTTGAATCTGTGAGTCATGGACGAAGGGGGTGCGCTTGACGGAGACAGGCGAGATCGAATGCAGGAATGCCCTAAGTAAATGCGGAATTCCGGGGATCGACTGGTCGCTCAACCCCTATCTTGGGTGCGCACATGGCTGCGTCTACTGCTATGCGTCTCTGATGATGCGGTTTCACATAGAGCCTGAAGCGTGGGGCACGCGGGCTTATGCGAAGACAAACATCCCTCGGGTCCTTGGGCGTGAGCTTACGGGGGGCCGCCACCGGCGCAACGGCACAGTCCTTCTATCCAGTGTTACCGATCCCTACCAGCCCTTGGAGGCCAAGCATGGGCTGACTCGCGCTTGCTTGCAGGAGCTTTCTGCCCGGGACATGGAGGTTTCTATCCTGACCAAGAGCCATCACATCATGAGGGACATCGATATCCTATCAGCGATGCGCCGGGTGTCGGTGGGATTCACGATCACGTCGCCTCTGGATGAAGATGCGTCGATCTTGGAACCCGGCGCGACTCCCACCTCCAGGCGGATCGCTGCGCTTGCCTCGCTTGCAGACGCGGGCATCGACACCTGGGTTTTCATCGCCCCGGCCTTCCCATGGGTGGTGGAGGAGCCTGAAACCCTGAAGGCGTTGGCGGACACCCTGAGAGATGCCGGCGTCTCCCGGGTGTCTGTGGATCCCATGAACTTCTATCCCGGCCCGCTGGTTCGGTTGCTCCGAACCCTTGATGCTGAGAGACCCGAGTATGCGAGGAGGTTACGCCGGGCCATGGGCAACCGGGAAGCCTATGCGGCCAGCCTCAGCCGTCGCGGCCGCATAGGCTTCCCGGTTGCCCATGGCCCG
>JANLFS010000067.1:0-8273 GCA_024655925.1 Bacillota bacterium
GCCGCCAGGAGCATTCTTCGGCTGGGACGCAGCCATTGGGCGTTAACCTCTGCGGTGGCGGGGCGCCCAGGAGGATGCCGGCCTTTAGCCCGCGCAGAGCGTCACCCGGTAATCCATCTGGTTCGCTATGTCCTCGAGCCCGCGGGCGATCGCCGTGAAGAACGGGTTCCTGACATCCAGGCGAAATCCCTGCTTCCCACGAGGGGGAGGACAGGCCAAAATGTGGTGGGCTAGTCTTTCACGCGGTAAACCACAACTGCAGTCCCTTGTCCAGGAACAGAATGGACTTCGCTCCGGTCTGTCATCATCCCCACGAGAGCCAGTCCCGTCCCACCCGCGCCCCCGCCGGCAAGCCCGCCGTAGTAGTCCTGAATCTCGTGCCTTCGCGGCAGGGCAAGCCGGGCTTGAGCCGCTTCCAGCTGAGCTGGATTCATGCCGGTTCCGTCGTCTTTGACCTCGATTCTGAGCTCCGTCCCCAGATCCTCAATGGTGGCCTCTATCTTCTTGGCCCGCGCCTGGACGGAGTTAGCGATCAGCTCGCAGACTATGCCCTGCACTTTGCCGTAATCGCGTATCATCAGTTGGCCTCCTTCCGTCCCGATCTCCGAATCCCGTCGATGATCTTCGCCCCGACCACGATGAAGATCGCCACCAAGCCAGCGGAGAGTCCGTTGTTGTACAGGTTCATGCCGCCATGGAATACTGTCACGTGTGTAACCATGTTCAAATGAAGCCAGCCTGCGATGACGCCCGCAATAGGGCCGAAGTTTCCTGAGACCGGAGCGAGGGCAGTGCCGAAGAGCGCTGCCAGAAGCGGTCCGGGCTCGGACGGGCTGAACCGGGTCACAAAGGTGCCCAGGAACACCCCGAGCATAATGGGGGCCGCGTTTCTGGGGTGTTTCCCGAACGCTCCGAAACCCGCCATCGTCATGAGCCCGCCCAAGGTGGGTCCGTTCAGCGTGCCACCCACCAGAACCACGTAGCCTAACCCCATAAGCCCTAACGCTCCCATGTTGACGAAGGTCGCAGGCAGGCCGGCGATGGATACGAAATCTGTGACAAGCGTTCCCGGTTCTTTCAATATCGACTTGAACGCCATAGCGCCACCTGTGTTCAACGAGAGACCCACAAGAACAAGGGCGCAGAAATAGGCGGCGAAGAGGCAGATCAGCGGCTTGTGGTAGGCGTCCCCCAGCACTAGCAGAGTCCTTACAGGCTCCCCCACCCCGGCGAGAAGGGCCGCGGCCAGCGTCCCCAGGATTCCGGCTGCGAACCCCATGTTGTAAAGGTTCAACCCCCTGTGGTTCGCAACCAGGTGCGCGGCGAGTTCCGGCAGCATTAACCCTGCCACAATCCCTGCGGCCCCCCCCACCACGATACCCCAGCCCAAGCCGAAAGCCAGGTGACTCACGAGCGGGCCGATAGCAGTTCCGAAAAGCGCAGCGAGTAGCGCAGTCCTGAACTCCTGCCCGCGCAGGCGTGTGCCCAGGAAGACTCCGGCCACGATCGGAAGTATGTTCAGGGGCGTCTTGCCGAAGAACGCGAACCCTGCCATGGTGAAGACCGCGGCCATGGTGGGACCCGAAAGCGGGATCCTGCTGGCCCGTACGAGGGAAAGGCCGATGAGGCCGACGGTCCCGGAGTTCACAAAGGCGGCGCCCGGCCCGCCGATTGTGAAGAAGTCAGACAGAAGCAAGCTCGGGTGGGTCAGAATCCGGGCCCACCCACGCCAGATGCCCTCAGGCGATGGCCATGCGATGCCGACGAGGATGAGAGCGGCAGTGAATGACGTCAACACAGCCCAGTCCACGGAGATGGCCGCGGTTCGGGTGGTGGTAGCGGTGGCGTGACTGCCTGGGATCTGCATTGCAGCCCTCCTCGGTGCTTGGGCGGCCGGGATGGCCGGCCAATCTATGCCGCCATCCCCGTCGCGTGATCGTGTGGAACAGCGAAACCTCCGCGTGCAGGGATGCGATTCCCGCAACACCGGAGGTTGAGACCACTCACCTCAAAGGTTCCAGAACGTCCCGCGGAGTCCCCTGCCCCAGGCCCATGCGGTGGGCCTTCAGCACCGCCACGGCCGTGAATTCGTCGGTCACCACAGCATCGAAGAACCTTCCCCGAAGCGCCCCGAGGAGCGCCTCGACTTTCTCGCGCCCCCCAACCACCCCAATTGCGCACCGGGTCCGGCGCAGATGGTCCGGGCTCAAGCCAACAACACACCGGTTGAGGCGGACGTCGCACACATTCCCGCTTATGTCGTAGAACCTACCGCATAGTTCGCCGACTGCGCCTCGGGACCGCAGGTGCTCCAGAACCCCGGGTGCCACCGCGCTGGTCCCCTGGACAAGCGGGGCGTCGGGCTGCAGCGTCCCCAGACCGACGACCGCTACGTCAAGTTCATCCCAGATATCGATAACCGCCCGGATGGCCTCCGTGGATGTAATCGTGTTTCTTGCCTCGTCACTTTCAATCAGGGCTGGGCAGTGCAGAAAGTGGCACGAACCATGCAGCGTGCTCGCGGCCTGTGTGACTATCTCGTGTGGGTAGATCTTGTTGGACGTCCAGCCCATGCCACCGACTACTTGAACGACTCTTAGACCACGGAGGCCAACCGGGCGAAAGCCTGCAACCACTTCGTATACTGTCCGGCCCCAAGCGATTCCGAGTGCGTCGCCGTCCTTGAGCTGGGCGAGGACGTACTTGGCCGCCTGCCGGCCGATGCTCTTCCTTACTGCCGGACCATTGTCGGACGCAACAGGTACGACGATTGCATCCCCGATCCCGAAGGACCGCTTGATGTCCTCCTCCAATTCGGAACAGCGGGCCACTGAGGAGACAACGCTAATCTGGACGTACCCGGCCGACCGAGCCTCTTTGATGAGGCGAGAGACCTTGAACCGCGAGACGCCCAGAGTGGCGGCGATGTCGTCCTGGGTCATGTCCTCGAGGTAGTAAAGCCTCGCTGCTTCGAGCATGAGTCCAGCATCGTCCATGTACGTCCTTCCGCCTGGCGGCGGCCTCTCGTCCGGCCCCGAGAAGGCCCCTTGAGTGTGCTGCACATTCGTGCATGCTCATCTGTCTCACCCGACTACTTCTGCGCGCCTTGGGGATCTCCTGCCGGATGTGCAAACAACATGCATTGTTTCCCGTCATACCCTCAGAAGCCGGTATGGAGGTGGCCAGACTGGATGATTCGTGCCCCGGCTTCACGCATGTCTCTTATGGCCTGGTCTGCATCACCCGGTGACACATTGGCACCCCGGCACCCGTCCTCGATGACGTAGACCGTGAACCCTAGAGCCAGACCGTCGATGGCAGTGTGCCTGACGCAGTAGTCAGTGGCCAGCCCCACCAGATAGACCTCCCCCACACCGAGCGCCTGAAGGAACTCCGCAAGGCCCGTCGCATGCCTTCTGCCGTTGTCGAAGAATCCGCTGTAGCTGTCGATCCCTGGGTCGGTGCCCTTTCTGAAGACCCTTGCTACCTTGGCGGTCTGGAGCGCCGGAGCGAACTCTGCGCCCCACGTCCCCTGCACGCAGTGAGCCGGCCATAGAACCTGTTGGACCCCGCCGAGCCCCACTACTTCCCCAGGATGCCTGCCTGGGTGGTTCGAGGCGAAACTCCCGTGGTTCGCAGGGTGCCAGTCCTGCGTAGCCACGACCAGCTCGAAATGGGTCTGGACTTGGTTGGCAACGGGGATCACCTGATCGCCCTCAGGTATTGCAAGCGCCCCGCCGGGCAGGAAGTCATTCTGGATATCCACCAACAGCAGCGCTTTCGTTCGTATCACCCCCTCATGACCGGGGCGCCACCGGGTCTGTCTGCCACGGCCCCAAGTCTGACGTTCCGGTCACGGGGGCAATTGGCCAAAGGCACGCAGAATCCTGCTAGCGACGCACCGGAAGGCGCCCGGCCCGCAGACATCCAGCGCCCATGTCTACGCCGCGGACGGCCTCACCGGGTGCGCCCGGAGTCTTCTTCCGCGGACGAAGTAGGATGCAACGCCGACAGCAAGCGCTCCGAACCCAATGGCATCCGTGACAATGCCGGTGTCGATCAGTGCTATAGCCGCCGCAAAGAAGCTCAAACGCTCGAGAGTGGAAACGGGCCGCGATATGTAGGCCTGAGCGGCTGTCGCCAGACACCACACCCCTAGCGCGCCCGAAGCCACTGCCCAGACCAGGTGGGCTGGGTCAACCTGGTGCATGAGGAGCATCGGCTGGTACACGAAGAAGTACGGGATTATGAGCCCGGCTGCAGCGAGCTTGAACCCGGTCACGGCAACCTTGGTTGGGTTCGCCCCGGCGATTCCAGCAGCAGTGTAGGACGTGAGCGCCACCGGCGGTATGATACACGAAAGCGTTCCGTAGTAGAAAACGAAGAAGTGCGCGGCCATGGGCAGCACCCCCATGCGGACGAGTGCCGGCGCCGCCACGCTCGCGGTCACGATGTAGCACGCTTCAGCCGGAAGGCCCATGCCGAGGATCATGGCTGCGAGCATCACGAGGATCATGGCAAGCCACAGGTGGCCCATGGATAGCCTCATGATGTTGAGGGCAATGACTTGCCCCAGACCCGTCATGGACACCGTGCCCACGACGAACCCGACAACGGCACAAGCGGTCCCGACGGAGACGGCTGTCTTTGCCCCGGTGGCCAGGGCGGACAGGATTCCCCGGAGAGTTATCCTGGTCGACGGGCGGAGGAAGCTTCCGACCACGGTCGTAACGAGGCCGTAGAACGCGGCGTAAAGAGGGGTGAAACCCCGGATGAGCATCGCCACTATGACAATTATGGGAAGCAGAAGGTGGCCGCCCTCGGCAAGCACCCTCCAGACGCTGGGCAATTGCTCCTTGGGAAGTGCGCGAAGCCCAAGGCGCTTCGCCTCGAGGTCGACCATGAGAAACACTGCGAAATAGTAGAAGAGTGCTGGGATCACACCTGCTGCCATGATCTTGACATAGGGAATTCCAAGGAAGCTTGCCATCATGAACGCGGCAGCCCCCATGATCGGCGGCATGAGGATCCCACCCGTGGATGCAACGGCCTCCACCGCGCCCGCAAAGAACGGCTTGTACCCGACGCTCTTCATCAGTGGTATCGTGAAAGTCCCCGTAGTGACGACGTTGGCCTGTGCGCTTCCGCTTATGGTCCCCATCATGGCGGAACCCATGATGGCCACCTTGGCCGGGCCGCCTCTGGTCCGCCCGGCGACTGAAAGGGCGAAGTCATTGAAGAACTTCGCGGTACCGGTCTTTGCCAAGAAAGCCCCGAAGACTATGAACATGAAGACATAGGAGGCGGACACCATCAGGGTGACTCCGAACAGGCCCTCGTCTGTCATGTACATTCTTGTCAGAATGCGAGCCCATGAGAAACCCCGATGCCCCAGCGGGCCCGGGATCAGGTATCCGAACCTCGCGTAAAGCAAGAATATGATGGCTAGCACGGGGAGGATGTAGCCGGTGGCTCTTCTCGCCCCTTCCAGGACTAGCACCACGGCAAGGACCGCCATGAAGTAGTCGAGAGGCATGGGAACGAGGGCGTGGGCCACAATCCGGTCGTACGCGAAGTAGATGTAGAACCCGACCAGCATCGCCAGGGCACACAGCACCGCATCCACCGGCGAGAACCTCTCTCGCGGCGAAGTGCGGCGGGCAGGGTAGACGAGAAACGTCAGGCCCAGCATGAAGGCTAGATGAAGTGCGTTTCGCTTGATGGCGATCATCATGCTGAAGCTGTTCATCCAGATGTGCAAGACAGAGGCTGCTATTGCGATGATGGTGACAACCTGAAGCCACGGTCCGACCAAGTCACGCTGGGGAGACGGCTCGGCAACGCTGAGCCCCAGGCCTTTTCGACTGCAAGTCCGCATGTGTGTTCATCCCTCCATCTGCGGGCGCCGCGGGGCCCTGGGGCCGGGGGCTTTCCGCGCCCCGGCCCAAGTGGTCCGCTCGCCCGCCTCGCATGCGAGGCCAGCCTGTCGAGTCTTCAGCCTATGGCAGCTTCAACCCCATCTCCTGATAGAACTTCGCTGCCCCGGGGTGCAGAGGAACCGGGGGTAGGCCCTGCACTGCGCGCTCCAGGGTCAGATAGCCCAGAGCCTTGTGTGATGCCTGGATCTGTGCCAGGTTCTCGTACATGGTCTTGACAAGGCTGTATGCAATGTCGTCAGGAAGGTCCGAAGTGCAGATCAGAGCGCACTTGACTCCCAGGGTCTTCACGTCTTCGGTCTGGTTCTTGTAGGTGTTCGCGGGTATCACGTACTGGACGTAGAAGGGGATCTCCCGGGTGAGTTTCGCGTAGTCTTCGTCCGAGAACTGGAGCAGCTTGACCGGGGTCTGAGACGCGAATATCTCGGCCACTGCGGACGTCGGGACTCCCCCTTCGGCATTGAACCCGTCGAGTTGACCATTCTGCATGGCAGCTGAGGACTCAAAGTACCCGAGATGCTCGGCCCGGTAGTCCCGGTCGGCAAGCCCTCCGATGAGCCTCAGGATCGCGAGGCTGCTGTACTCGGTCCCGCTCCCAGTCGCCCCGGTGCAGAATCTCTTGCCCTTGATGTCGGCAACGGTTTCGATCTTGGAGGCCTTGGTCACCACGAACTGAGTCACATCCGGCCAGAGCCCGGTGAGGATCCTGAGCTTGGGGTTGGGCTTGCCCTGGTACTGCTCGATTCCCTTGTAGTTGAACCAGGTAAGGTTGGTCATGGCGATTGCGAGTTCTGCCTCGCCCGCCCTCAGCATGTTCAAGTTCTCAGCGGTGCCCCCCGAGGACTGGGCGGAAGCCGCAACCCCCTTGCTGGCTCCGAGTTTCTCATTCCACAGAGTCGCCAGGATTGTGCCGACCGGGTAGTAGGTCCCGCCGGTCGAGCCTGTGACGACCGCAAGGTAGGTCTTGGCCGGCGCGGCCGTCGCCGCGAACCCGGCGGAGACTATGACACCTGCCAACACAATTGCCAGTGCGAGAACAGATCGGTTCTTCCTCGACATGATCCGTACCTCCTTACTGAGATTCAGAATGTCAGGCCGGCGCGCCCTCTCCGGCTTACCCCACCTCCCCGCTTTCGGGCGGCCAATCTTGAAGCCTATTCTCGAGGATGGTGTCAGGAGAGAACCCCGAAAGCTGAAGGTAGTACGCCGCTGCATCCACCAGTGCCTGCACTGGGGTAAGCCCGACGATCTCCGTCTCCGCCACAGACACTCCGTACCGCCGGGCCTCGGCGCGGATCAACTCGAGGGCCCTATATAGCGGAGTCCTCGTGTAGTCCGTCATGTTGATGGACACCTGTACCATGCCGCGGTCCTTGAGCTCCACTCCGAGCGCCTTGACGTAGCGGAGGCCCCCGCTTATGTGACGTATCGCCCTCGCTATGGCGTTCGCCACCTTGATGTCCTGAGTGTTGAGGTTCACGTTGAAGGCGATGAGAGGCATTCGCGCCCCCACCACAGTGGCCCCTGCCGTGGGATGCAGGCGTGCCGGGCCGAAGTCGGGCGCCCATTCGGCAAGCGCAATCTTGGTCTTCCATCCCTCGTACTCACCTTTGCGGATGTCCGCGAGGTTGACCCTTGCCGGTGACGTGGCAGCGGCTTCGTAGAGAAACACTGGGATGCCTAGCTCGTCTCCGATGCGCCGCCCCAGGTCTCGCGCGAGAGCCACGCATTCTTCCATCTTGACCTCCCGGATCGGGATTAACGGCACTACGTCAGTCGCCCCCATCCTGGGATGTGCGCCCTGATGCTGCTCCATGTCGATCAGGGTCGAGGCGATCCGAACCGCCTCGAACACCGCGTCCGGCAGGCGGGCAGGATCACCCACCGCAGTCACGACCATCCGGTTGTGGTCCGCATCAGGGGAGTAGTCCAGGAGTTTGACTCCGGGCGTCTTTCGGAACGGCTCCACTATCGCCTCAATGATGTCGGTCCGCCGCCCCTCACTGAAATTAGGCACGCACTCAACAATCCTGCTCATGTCTGTTCCTCCTGAGTTCGCCTGTTCTACCGTGGAAGATCGCACCGATTGTCTCCACTGCCAGCCTGGCGCCGACGAGCGCGGTAACCTGGGCGGGGTCCAGGTAGGGGTTCACCTCGACAAGATCGAAACCCACGATTTCGAATCGTTCGGCGACTTCCGACACGATCTGTTTCACATACCGGTAGGGTAACCCGTCCGGCTCCGGGCTTCCCGTGCCCGGTGCAAGCGACGGATCGAGGACGTCGATGTCCATCGTCAGGTAGTATCTCGGGAGATCCGGGATCCGGGACAATGCG
>JANLFS010000067.1:8283-13849 GCA_024655925.1 Bacillota bacterium
TCACGTTCCCACGCGCTCGCGCAGCAGCGAGATCCACTTCGGAAGTGCGGATACCTCGCGTGCCGATGCTCACGATCTCAGTTACGAACGGAAGCTCCGAGGCTCTTCTGATGGGGCTGGAATTCCCGAGAGTCACACCCGCGACGGTGTCCTTGAAGTCCAGGTGGGCGTCGAGATGGATCAATCCGAAAGGCCCCCGGGCCTCCAGACCTCTCACCACGGGGAAAGTGATGGAGTGATCGCCCCCCAGGACAGCCGGGACTGCACCGGATTGGACGATTCGGGCGACAGCCGTCGTGATCCTCGTGAATGTGTAATCTGTGTCAAGGTAGAGGATGTCTGCATCCCCGCCGTCCACTACCGTGACGTTGTCGAGCATCCGCTCGCCCGTCTCTATATCGAAGTACCCTCGCTCAGAGGATCCTGCCTCGCCAAAGGCGTACCGGGTAGACATGTCCCTGATTGCCCTGGGGCCGAACCTTGTGCCCGGCCTGAAGCCTATTCCGGCGTCATAAGGCACACCGAGTACGACTGCGTCCGCTCCTGCCCCCACTGGGTCCTCCACCACCGGAAGCTTCGCAAACGAGGCGATGCCAGTGAAAGCCATGTTCGCTCGAGGCTCCTGCATATGACCACCCCTGGGATGTGAGGTTGCGCACCTTGTATAAGCAAGAACCGTGCCATGCGAAACCGCAGGTGGAGCCGGTCAATGTGTGCGGATGCGGCACAATATGCCGGGTGCTACCGGCACAATGTGCCGGTCAGGAGGAATGTGGGGGGATCAAAGCGAAAAAACCGAAAAACAGCGGGGATTTGGAGGCGGCGGATGCAGTGCGACTTCCGGGCGGGTCAGACGGTCGACGGGCGACGCTCACATGCATTGTCCTGATCGCAGTGGTGACGGTGTTCGGAGGCCGTACTGTCTGCCTCACTCCGAGCCTTCAGGACGAGCCTGCCGTAATTCGCATTGGCGGGGACAACTACTTCCCGCCGTATGAGTTCGTGTCCGAGACTGGGGTGTACCGCGGGTTCAACGTCGATCTCATGAACGCGGTCGCACTCGAACTCGGAATCAACATAGAGCTCATTCCGATGCCATGGTCGCAGGTGCGGCAGGCGCTCGAGAACGGACTCGTCGATGCAATTCAGGGCATGAAGTACAGCCCGGAACGGGACGTCATATACGACTTCTCCACCCCGTACCTGACTTCGTCGCAGAGCATCTTTGTCAGGCGGGAACGGTTCGACATATCCGACCTCTCGGACTTGCGAGGCCACGCTGTAGCAGTGCAGCGGGGCGACATCTCTCTCGATTCTCTCAGGCGCGTCGGTGGGGCCCGTTCTGTAGTCTTCGAGAACCAGCAGGCGGCGCTGGAAGCCCTGATTGCCGGGGAAGTGGACGCCTTCCTCGGCAACCGTCTTGCGGGAATCTACATGACGCAGCGGAAGATGAAGACCGACGAGATCAAGATGGTGGGAGAGCCTATTGCGCCCGCCCCCTACTGCATGGCATTCCGCGACGGCGACCGGGAACTGGTGGAGCTGTTCAACCGAGGGCTCGCCAGAGTTAAGAAGGCGGGCACTTACGATAGGATCTACCAGAAGTGGTTCGGCGAAGAGATAGAACCGCCCACTGCCTTTCTCAAGGGCCTCATGCGGGTTCTCGGAGCCCTGCTTGGCGCGGCCGCGCTGGTCACACTCGCCGTGATCTACTGGAACTGGACTCTGCGACGGGAGGTCGCCGCACGCACCCGCGAGCTGTCGCAGGTGAACAAGCTTCAGGCCATGATCCTGGAGAACTCCTTCAATGCAATCGTGGCCATAGACGCAGAGTCTCTCATTGTTGCCGCGAATGCCAGCGCGGCTGAGTTCTGTGGTGTGGACGTCTCTGATCTCATCGGGCGACGCTGGGCGGACTCTCCGCTCTCGCGTTTCATCGACAGTGCGCTGGTGTGTGGGACCCTCAGGACCGGAACGGTCCACAGGGACCGGGAGGTCCTGGCCGATGTGGGGGGCTCAGAGCGAGTGATCCGGTTCAACCTCGGGCCTCTTGCGCGAGAGGGCGGCGCGAACGGGGCCATACTGGTGTTCCGAGATGTCACCGACACCAAGCGGCTTGAGGAAGTCGAGGCCACGCACGACAAGATGGAGGCCATGGCCCAGGTAGTCTCCGGGGTAGCACACGAGATTCGCAACCCTCTCACCTCCATCAAGGCCTTCATCGACATGCTGCCTTCCAAGTATGACGTTCCGGGGTTCAGGGAAGAGATCTCCCGTCACCTGCCTGTCGAGATCGACAGGCTGAACGAGATAGTAACTGACCTCATGACCTACGCGAAACCGAGGAAGCCTGCAAGAGAGCAGTTCGACGTGAGCAGCCTGGTGGACTCGGTGCTTGGGGTGTTCCAGTTCGAGGCGGACCGCGTCGGGGTATCACTCCGAGCTTGCGTTCAGCCTGGACTCACCGTATTTGCAGACAGGAACCAGATCAAACAAGTGCTGATAAACCTGGTATTGAACGCGGTCGAGGCGATGTCCGGCCCCGGCGAGGTTCGCGTCGATGCCTGGACGGAGGATGACGACCGCGTGCACCTTGCCGTCTGCGACTCAGGGCCGGGGATCGCGAAAGAGGATCTCAGGCGTGTGGTCGAGCCTTTCTTCACCCGCAAACCCAAGGGCACCGGGCTCGGGCTTTCGGTGAGCTACAAGCTTGTGCAGGAGAATGGCGGGAACCTGGAGATCTCCAGCCTACCCGGCCAAGGCACATCGGTCACTCTGACCCTGCCAACCCGAAACACAGCATCGGAAAGGAGCGCGGGGGTATGAGCAGGAGGCCATCTGTTCTTGTGGTTGACGATGAAGAGGCCATCCTCGCATCTTTGAGGTTTGCGCTGGAAGACCAGTTCGAGGTGGTCAGCGCGTCCAGCCCCGAACACGCAGTCGCGGTCGCGCAGTCTCAGGGCTTTCACGTATGCCTCTTGGACTTGAGGCTCGGAAGTGCGGACGGAATGGATCTCCTGTCCAGACTCCGGCAGGAGCAACCCGACGCGACTTTCGTGGTCATGACCGCTTACGGCAGCATCCGCTCTGCCGTGGACTGCATGAAGGGCGGGGCCCCCGATTACATCACGAAGCCTCTGGACGTAGAGGAGCTGAAGGCAGTCCTGTCGCATGCGGCGGAGAATGCGACGCTCAGACGCACAGTGCGAAGGCTGGACCGGGAGCTTGAGGTTCGCTACGGTCCCGGGGGCCTGATCGGGCGCAGCCCGGGCATGCGCCAGGTTTTCTCGCTGATCGAGAAGGCACGGTGGATCGACTCCAACGTGTTGATCCTGGGAGAGAGTGGAACTGGCAAAGAACTCGTGGCCAAGGCTCTGCACTACACAGGCAAACGCAAACACGGGCCTTTCGAAGCCATCAACTGCTCCGCCATACCATACCCCCTTCTCGAAAGCGAGCTCTTCGGGCACGAAAGGGGTGCATTCACAGGGGCGGTCCGCCGCAAACCCGGGAGGTTCGAGGCAGCCGATGGGGGCACACTCTTTCTCGATGAGATTGGGGACATGGACCCCGGGATCCAGGCGAAAATGCTCCGGGTGATACAGGATAGAAGCGTCACCCCGCTGGGGGGAACATCCCCGCGCAAGGTGGATGTGCGGATCGTCGCCGCGAGCAACAAGGACCTCAGGGCCCAGGTGGAAAAGGGGGAATTCCGGGAGGATCTCTTCTACCGGCTCAATGTGGTCGGGATCGAGCTTCCTCCTCTACGGGAGAGGCGCGAGGATATCCCCCTTCTCGTCCAGCATTTCCTTCACCTCTATAGTCAGAGGTTCGGCAAGGCCGCAACAGGGGTCTCCCCCGAGGCGATGTCGGTGCTCATGGCGGCGGAGTACAGGGGGAACGTCCGGGAACTCGAGAACGTGATCGAACGTGCTGTCGCCCTTCTGGATCCCGAGTCCGAGCCGATCGTTCAGGTGACCGACCTGCCCATCGATTTCGTCAGAGCGAACCCGGAGCACGTATCCCGAAAGGGGCCTGTTGGAGACGGGATACGTACACGGATGGGTTCCGGTCCTTGGTCCACCACTGGCGAGAGTGGTTCGCTTCCCTTCAAGTGGGGTGATACCCTTGAGGACCTGGAACGCAGAGCGATTCTCGAGACTCTCCGCCGCACGCGTGGGAAACGCCAGCTCACCGCGAAGCTGTTAGGGATCAGCGAGAGGTGTCTGAGGAACAAACTGAGGGAGTATCGTGCAGCAAACCAGGGCCTGCAGGAGTAGGATGCGCCCGGAGGCGCCGGGAATCAAAGTCGATGTTGAACAGGGAGAATTGGGAATGCGGATAGACCGAGTTGATCTCATGCATGTCAGAGTCCCGCTCGTGGAGCCATTTCGGATATCAACCGCGTCGGTAGATGTGAAGGACGGAATCCTGTCCCGGGTATGGGAGGCGGACTCGTGTGGCATCGGAGAGTCCTCACCCATGGCAGGGAGTTTCTACTCAGATGAGACGCCCGAGTCCTGCCTTGCCGTGCTCCGGTCGACGCTCGTGCCTGGCCTCCTGGGGACCGAGCTTTCCGGGCCACGAGATTACTCGCGCCTCGCAGGGGCACTACCGGGCAACCATTTCGCCAAGGCCGGTCTCGAGATGGCCTTGTGGGACCTGGAAGCCCGCAGGAAGGGGGTCCCCCTCTACTCCCTGCTCGGGGGACGGGGCGGACCGGTTCCATCCGGACTTGCAGTGGGAATCTACGACACCATCCCCGAGTTGCTTCGGGCGATCGAGCGCTTTCTCGAAGATGGGTATGTCCGCGTCAAGATCAAGATCAAGCCAGGCTGGGACGTCAAGCCCGTCTCGGAAGTCCGACGCGTTTTCGGTGACATACCCCTCTTTGTCGACGCAAACGCCGCGTACACCCTCTCGGATTCCTCGGTCTTCCGGGCGCTCGACGATTTCGGGCTCATCATGTTCGAGCAGCCTTTCCCAGGCGATGCCCTCGATGACCTTGCCGTGCTGCAGGCCATGGTGAAGACTCCGATCTGCCTGGACGAGAGCGCAGACACACTGGAGGCAGTCAAGAGGGCGGTAGAGATCGGCGCGGGACGTATCATCAACATCAAGCTGCAGAGAGTCGGGGGTTTCGGCCCCGCCGTCGAAATCCATGACTATTGCCGCTCGAAGGGCGTGCCTGTATGGTGCGGGTATATGCCGGAGCTCGGTGTGTCCGCCGCAGGCGGGCTGCACATGGCCACCCTGCCGGGGTACGCCTATCCGGCGGACCTCGAACCCAGTCTCAGATGGTTCACGGACGACATCACGAAGCCTCTGATCGAAATGGATTCGCACGGCCGCATCGAAGTCCCCGATTCTCCAGGTCTCGGATTCGACCTGGACATGGCCAAGGTCTTGAAGTATCAGGTGTATTCAGAGACATTCACGGCATAACATTGGTCATGAGGAGGGCACAGCGCCATGGCAAGCAGCGCCTTGACGATTTCCCGTGCCGAGTTCAAAAACCGAATCTACGGGAAGCTCATCCCGGCGGTTCCTGTCCCTTGGACCCGGG
>JANLFS010000067.1:13859-17586 GCA_024655925.1 Bacillota bacterium
CCGGGATGGGCATGTCCACAAGGAAGCACAAGAATCCTACGCGCGCTACATGGCAGGTCAGGACGTAGGTGGAGTCGCAGTCTGGGTGCATACCGGGCGTGGGCTCCATCTGTCCCGCGATCACAGAATGGCTGTGATGGAATCGTGGAGGAAGGCCTTCGCCGATGGTAGGGTTGTCGTGGCGGGCGTGGGCGCTCTTCCCGATGAGGCCCTGGGGGAGGCCGAAAGGTTCAGGAAGTTCGAGGATGACACCATGCGGATGGCGGAGGATGCCATAGAGTCGGGGGCAGACGCCTTCCTGGTGTACGCGCCCGTCGTTTATAGGGACCGACCTGACCAGGATGAGAAGGTAATCCGGTACCACGAAAAACTCGCCACTCTCGGCGTCCCCCTGATCCTCTTCTACCTTTACCGCGAGGCCGGCGGCATAAGCTACTCCGAACACGTCCTCGATGCCCTGATGTCCATCCCCCAGACGGTGGGCATAAAGGTAGCGTCGCTCGATCGGGTGATGGCGTATCAGGACATCTCCCGGAGGATGCAGCAGAAGTTCCCCGATGTCTCCTTGATCACAGGCGAAGACCGGATGCTAGGTTACACGATCATGCGCGGAGGAATCGCCGCCCTGATCGGGATGGGCGCGGCGTGCACGAAACCCCAGACTGATTTGCTGAGGGCCTACTTCACCGGGGCCGCAGATAGGTTTCTCAAGCTTTCGAACCAGGTAGACTCCTTCGCCGAGGTCACGTTCATCCCGCCCATGGAGAAGTACATTCTGAGGATGCTCTGGGCCCTGGTGATCCAGGGGGTCATCCCTGAAGAGGCCGCGAACGACCCCGTGGGGCTCACTGTGCCGAAAGAAGAGATCGACGCCATAGCTGATCTCGTTAAGGGGTATGGCTGGGCATAGCACCGGTTTCACCGTGGACTGCCCGGGCCCCGCGCCCTGCGGATGCCTGGGCACCTGGGAGGCAAGATTCGAATTGCGGTTTGGCATCATAGGACTTCGCCACTTCCACGTGCACGACATGATCGCAGGCATGCGGACAGTGCCCGGGGTGGAAGTCGCGGCCATCGCGGAGCCGGACGACGATGTGTTCGCTCGGGAGGGGAGCCGCTACGGCCTGCCCCGCTACCGCGACTGGCGCGAGATGCTCGAGAGGGAGAAGCTCCACGCCTTGGGAGTTGTGAACATCCCGGGCGAGCGCGCAAGTGTCGTGGCTGAATGCCTGCGTCGCGGAATACACGTCTTGTGTGACAAGCCCGCAGCCATAGACCGCGCCGGCCTGTCCATGCTCAGGCAGGCCAACGACCTGGGCCGGGCAATTCTCTTCCCGTTCTTCACAGTAAGGTACGAACCGCCCGTAGCGACCGCAAAACGCCTGGTCGATGAGGGCAGGCTGGGCCGGTTAGTGAGTTTCACGTCATTTCGGCCGCACAAGCTCCTCCCGTCCATCCGGGCGGACTGGTTTTGGCGCCGGGCGGGCTATGGCGGAGTCCTCGTGGATCTCGGGATCCATGACGTAGATGTCTTTCTGTGGCTTTCCGGCGCGCAGGTCCGGGAGGTGTACGCTTCCCACGCGAACGTGGCCTGCCCCGGCAGGGCTGAATTCGAGGATATCGCGCACATGATGATCCGAGCAGATGATCCGGACATCGTGGGGTTCTTCAGGACGGACTGGCTCACCCCGGACGCCGAACCCGCCCACGGCGACTGCAGGTACTTCCTGGTGGGCACGGAAGGGACGGCTGAGGTTCGGACCACAGGCGGACTCCCCCTTTCGGGGGCTGACGGCGGGTGCGTGCGCCTGGTCACCCGGACAGCGCCCCCGGGGGACATACCTCCCATACCCCCTGGCCGAACCATCTTCGAGGATTTCGCCCGGGCGGCAGCGGGAGAGCCTGCGGCGATCACCGCCCGGGAACTCTTCGACGCGAACGGACTGGTTCTGGCAGGGCGGGAATCCGCCGACCAGGGGGTAGTGGTCATCACTTCACCAGCCGGTCGAAGATAGAGACGATTATCGCCCCCGCCCTGGGAAGCGGGACTCCTCCGAAGAACAGCCCGCCATAGACGGCGGCCACGACCCACACGCCGCCGAACGCGGCCAGCCCCCGCCAGTCGCGGGCGTGTACAAGCCTGGGCACTTGCATGAGCGCCATGGCGACCATAAATACAAAAAACCCCGCCATTCCAGAATCACGCCTCCTAGCGGCTCAGAGGCGGGGATACTGCCAGCCCCGGATGAGTCAACTTCGCCTTCACGTTTATGTCAACAGGGACAGTCAGGAACATCTCATCCCACCGATCACACACTTCATCCCAGACTTCTGGCAGTCTGCGGTAGACCCCGTTGCCGAACCCGAATATGTCTGACCCCAGCGCTCTCGCTTGTTCGAGGGCTATCTGGATATCATTCTCGATGACCTCGGCGAACCGGTTCCTCAATGACTGGATGACGGCGGAATCCCTCAGGTTCATCGCCCTGCCGTCTGAGAGCGTCTCGTCTTCCAGATGGCCCTCCACCTCCACATCCAGTTTGATCCTGAGCTCCCCCTCGTGCGCAGTCGGGCGGAGCGTCGATCTCTCATGCACCAAGTCAATGGCGGCAAAGGCCTCTCCGCCGGGGGTCATCACGATGATCGCTCCTCGTTGCCTCGTTTCCTTGACGTACCCGAGCCCTCTCGCGGCGCGCCCATCGATCCACCCGACCATCTTGTCTTTCTTGAACACCGCTCCTCCAATGCACTCCATCGGAGGTCTCGGGATCGTGCCTCCCGGTCCAGACTCGCCGCCGCTCTCGCTGCCGGACTTCCCGGACTCCTCGGACTCCAGGCTCCTGAGTCTGACCAATGTCATCTCTTCGCCTGGTCTCAGAAGCTCTCCGATGCTGGAGAGCACTGTGGCGGAATCAACTCCGGGCTGCACGAGTAGGATGCGCAACAACCCCATGGCGGGAGCGGATTCAGCGGGGAACTCCGCCTTGAGGATATCCTCCACAGACCCTTCCACCACCGCCCAGTGTATAGACAGGCGCAGCTCGGGCTCCCGGTACAACAGTTGCAGAACAGGGCCTATCCCCGCTCGTGCGAGCCTCTCGGAAAGCAGGATCACCCCAACGTGGGCCAGATCCACCATCCTGGTGGACACGGGGGCAAGGTTCCGGATGGCCTCGAAAGGCGTGCGCCCATGGCTGGTGTACACCCAATACGGCCTCTGGCCCTGATCAGCTGAGCCCCCTCCCGCCCCGGCCGCTGCCCCGCCCGCCGGCGCGACCGGGTTGGAAAACTGGGCCACGAGCTTGAAGTTCCCCTTATCGTCGAGATCGAAACCGAGGGCGAGCGCGTGCACCAAGTCGTCAGGCTCTCTACTGTCCCAGCACCCTGCGAGCAGTGCCGAGAACACAATGACCAGGCTTGCCAGGAGCTTTCTCTTTGTCATGCTCCGCCCGACCCCGCTTTTCCCCGGGCGCGGCTCATATAGGCCCGGATTAGGTGGGCCGCCCACAACACTGCAAAGGGCAGCATCAGCAGAAGGGCGACATACGGGAGCACTACATTAGGCTTGAAGAACCGAAACAATTCGAAGGTGTCCCCATACATCTGCATCGAAAGCAACGCCCACAACGCCGTGAGAGGGGGGACAAGCATCCGGTAGTCGTCGAGCCCGAGGATCTCCGCCAGGATCCTGACGGCGCAGTAGGTGTAGGTGGCCGCGGCCACGAAC
>JANLFS010000068.1 GCA_024655925.1 Bacillota bacterium
TCCAGAAGCGGGTCCGCTGTGAGCACTCCATCACGTTCCACCAGGAACGAGCGGGGGATGTCCTCGAAGTCAGTGGTGCGCACAACCTCTCCGGAGAGGACAACGTCTTCGTCAAGCCAGGCGGGGGCCTCGCTCAGGTGAAGATCGATCTTGGAGGAGGCTAGATCCTCCTTGGAAATCGGGCATCCAATTTCCCTTGGCTCGCTTTCGCCTTCTTTGGCGTACTTCTTTTCGAAGACCCCCGGATGGGCGTACAGGTCCGCTGGCCCCAGCTTCTGCAGGACCGAGGCCAGTCCCCCGGTGTGATCGCGGTGGCCATGGCTCAGGACGACGGAGTCTACATCTGCAAGGTTCAGCCCGAATTCCGCCGCGTTGTGAGCCAAGACCTCCCCGGACTGCCCAGTATCAAAGAGGGTCATTTGCCCCCCGGTCTCCACCAACAGGGAGAGCCCATGCTCTCCCCATAGGTTTCTTCCCCTCACCAAGTTGTCAACCAGGATGGTTACCCGGGCGTTTGCGGTCCCCCCAGCCACGGCCATCACCCCCACCTCTGACGTCCTTCATAAGGGCTGGTCTAGTTCAATCTGGACGAAACCCTCGCCCAGAGCTCCTGTATTGCCTTTGAGGCTTTCCCTTCCTCCCACCCAGAGGCGCCATCATTTGCACGAGCACCCACGGGCATGCCCCTGGTCAAGGCGGTTACCACTCCCTCGTCAAACGGGATCTTCCCGGCAACCTGTATCCCCTCAGCCGCGCAGTGCTGTTCGATCTCCTGAGCCTTCCCCTCGTGGAGATCGTACTTGTTTATGCACACAACCACCTCTACGCCGAAGTGTCTTGCCAGCTCAAGTGCTCTTGCCATGTCGTGGGTCCCGGCGACTGTAGGCTCGGTGACGATTAGGGCCAGGTCCACCCCGGAAATTGACGCTATGACCGGGCAGCCTATCCCAGGCGGTCCGTCAATGATGATGAGGTCCAGTTCCAGGCTCTTCGCCAAGGAACGGGCCTCATCCCGCACCCGGGTTACAAGCTTGCCGGAACTCTCCTCGGCGACGCCAAGCCTGGCGTGGACTAGAGGACCGTAAGGGGTGTCTGATATGAACCAGTGGCCAGAGAGATTGTCTTGCATGACTATCGCGCCCTGGGGGCAAACATGGGAGCACACGGCACAACCCTCGCACGAAATAGGGTCGATCTCGATGCGCCCCTTGCCCATGACGATGGCGCCGAAACGGCAGGCTTCGATACAGTCCCCGCACCCCGTACACTTGGCCTCGTCAAGCCCGGCCTTCTTGGAGCCGTAGAACTCTGTAGTCTCGCGCACCGTGGGCTTCAGCAGCAGGTGGAGGTCAGCGGCATCCACGTCACAATCAGCAAGAACTTTGTTCTTGGACAGCACCGCAAACGCTCCGACTATGGAGGTCTTGCCGGTACCACCTTTTCCGCTTATGACAAGTAGTTCTTTCAATATCGCGTCATCCCTTCGACTCCGGCTCACTATCGGTTGCTTACCGAACCCCTGCCAAAACACAGACCCTCCGCCAAAGATCTCGGAAGGCTTCGCGTAGTTCAGGGAAATCCTCAACGAGCCTCCCTCCACCGGCATAACAGGCAGCGTATCTCCGATCGAAGGGGATTTCCAGCAGTATAGGTATCTTCTCTAGTCTGCAGTAGGCCACAAGGTTACTGTCGCCAATGCCTGAACGGTTGATCACCACACCAAACGGGACACCCAGCTCCCTTACCATGTCAATGGCCAGAAGGAGATCATTGACACCGAAAGGCGTTGGCTCTGTAACCAGTATACAGAAATCGCTGTCTTTCACCGAGGCTACCACAGGGCAGGACGTTCCGGGCGGAGCGTCGATGATGGTGGCCTTGCCTGGACAGGCCGCCATCCGGCCCTTCACGGCTCTTACTACTGGGGGAGCCAGAGGGTTTCCCACGTTCACCCTGCCCTGAACGAATTCGATCCTCCCTGCGTGCCCACTTTCTACAACCCCGATCTCGCGTGGTTCTTCCGAAATCGCACCCGTGGGGCAGAACCGGCTGCATCCTCCGCAACCGTGGCACAGTTCGGGAAACGTCATGACCTTACTTCCCAAGGCCATAATGGCGTGAAAAGCACAGATCTCCCCACATCTGCCGCAGTGAGTGCACTTGCTCTCGTCAACAGTCGGCACCGGTTGTGTGACCTTTTCGGATGTCTCAAGTACAGGATGAAGGAAGAGGTGGGCGTTGGGCTCCTCGACATCGCAATCAAGGAGCTCCACGGGCACTGTTCCTTCAAGAGTCAGGGCGAGGTTGACTGCGATGGTGGTCTTGCCTGTCCCGCCTTTCCCGCTGGCTACTGCTACAATCATCGGACATCTCCGCCGCTCGAGTTTTGGCTGGGGAATGGGCATTCCTCCGGCATCAGCAATGCTTTCGCTCGCCGTGTCCCGCGTGGTCGTGGTCACACCCACCGTGTCCCTCACCATGTTCGCAGAAGCTCTCCCCGGCCTCGAGCGAGCCCGCGAGGTATGAATCGATCGCGTCATTTACCGTCCCCGAAACCCCACTTACCGTTTGGATGTTCTTCTCCGCAAATAGCCCTTGCGCCCTCGGGCCCATGCCCCCGGCGATAATACACGTGACTCCGAGCTTCGAAAGATACTCAGGCAGAAATCCTGGCTCGTGCCCTGGATTGGGGATGACGATCTTGTCCTGCACCTTTGAGTCGCTTGCAGTTACTATGGTGTACTCCGGGCAACGACCAAAATGTGCTGCCACCATAAACCCGTCCGTTGCTACTGCGATCTTCACACTGTAGACCTCCTCGGTTGACTCAATCTGCTCAGCGCTTGCCCATGCCGAAATGCGACCCCACTGTTGCTCCAGAAATTCGGCCGAGGTTCCCTGCCTTGTAGGCCTGGACAGCCTCGCGCACCGTTCCTGATGCCATACTGTACACCTCGATCCCCGCACCCTGCAGCGCACGTGCAGCGTTGGGGCCCACGTTCCCCGTAAGCACCGCGCTGACTCCGCGGTCGGCAAGGAACTGCGCGCTCTGAATGCCGGCGCCGCCGGATGCCATAACCCCCTGGTTGGCTACTGCATCGAATTCCTCGCTATCCGGGTCGATGATGATGAAATACTGACATCTTCCAAAACGAGGATCCAATAGTGAATTCATGTCAGCACCCTGGGCGGTAACCGCCACTTTCATCTTGCTCACTCCTTCGCGGATGATCTGGTCCATGCCGGAACCGTAGGCTTTAGGGGGAGGAAGCGAGCGTGGGTCCTCATCTCCTTCCTCCCCCTAAAGCACACGGAAGCGGCAAGCATATGGTGAGGGTCAAGTCTCTAAGGTCGGGGAGACTACTTGGGCTCTTCAGTCTTGTCCTCCTCCGACCCGGCCAGCTGCTCCAGTCTCTCCTTTACCGCTTCAAGTTCCTCCGTCAGGAATTCCGCCTGTTGCCGGAGGAGCGCAGCCTCGTGTTCAGCAGCAGCCTTGGCCGCCTCTTTCGGATCTCGGCCCGCATATGGGGCTCCAGGGAAAGGAACACCATAGGGGTTCAGGGGAAGAGGAACAACTCCGGCCGGGTATGCCGGGGCCGCCCACCCGGGGTAGCCGAATCGAGCCCAACCAGGCAATCCCGTCGCGTAGTACATACGCCTCCAACCCCTTCCCGGGCCTTGGCCGAATCCGCGCCCACGACGCAGCATCGGCCCGCCTATGAATCCGGCACCTCTGACCCCAACCGGATTCATGAACCCGGGGACGGAATACCCGGCGCAGTACCCCGCGGCTCTGCCCGTCATGGGTCCGAAACCCGAAGGTCCTGTTCCATCACCTCTTGGCATGTCCAACACCTCCTTTCATCTCGCTTTTCCGCTGGATGTCTCGCCTCCCGTCACACCGCCGTCTCGGTGCGCGTAATGATCATATGTTCATTACTAGTATACCCGCCGTTGTGGGCATATGTCAATAATCAAGCGAAAAGAATGCCCCGTCGTGTCAACCTGAATACCATCTGTCATGTGCTGTATAGAAGCAGGTTTTCGCATCCGGTGGGGAGCTGGTGCTGATCAGGCCCAGCCTCAGAAGCGTGTCGAGGAGCTTGGAGGCTTGGTTCACGTTGAGGCCTAAGCCTTCTGCTTACCTGCGATTCCACCCTCGGCCATGACGCCCCCATGGCATGTTCCCGAAGCCATGTCCGTTCTGATCGACACGGTGCACCTGTTGGGCATTGCACTGGGGACACACCATTTCGATCCCGCGTTGTCCCGTGCCGAAGGGTACCTCAAATTCGTAGTTGCATGCCCTGCATTGAAATCGGCGCACAGCCAATCGGTAGTTTCCTCCCTCCACGCGGATGGCTCTGCCTTCGACGAGGGCCCGTGCGACTTTCTGCCTTGCCGCGACAAGCACTCTCTGGAATGTGGGCCGGGAGACCTGCATTCTCTCCGCACACTGCTCTTGTTCGAGGCCTTCCATGTCCTTCAGACGAATGGCCTCGAGTTCCTCCACAGTCAGCACTTCTTCCACTAGCTCTCGTAGAGGAACTCCGGCCGGCTTGAACACAGTTACCTGAGGAAGCAACTCCACGCGCCGGAACTTGGGCGGCCTCGGCATGTTATCAGCTCCCGTCCACAGATTCATTCACCGCTACAGCGTTGACCTAAGTTTCATTTCCTTGTCATCGCAACTCCACAGTTGGGGCACGTAATCTGGTAACAAGGGACCCCCCTCTGGTGGGGAACGACTCTCCCGCACGCTGGGCAAACGCACTCACCAACCGGCCCTGCTCCGGCTCTGGGGCCTCTGTTTCTTCCTGTGCCTCCGCCAAAGCCTCTCCCGAAACCCTCTCCTGTGCCAGGGCCTTGTCCTGTGGGACCCGTACCATCACCCCTGGGCATTCCTCTCACCTCCAGCTCTATTCCCACGTCAATATCAATCATATGCCCATAACCATTGTAGCTTCCCCCGCTGCCAAACGTCAACCTCAAGAGCATGAAGTTTACTGGGGCCAGATGGCAGTGCGTCTTGTTTCAGTGCCCCGTGTGAACATACTTCATCAAGGTATTATGCGCTGTATCATCCGACTGACGATGCTACCGCAGAATATCAGTGCCCAGCGTAGTGCCAGAATCCAAATGTGACCTCATAGATACTCCCCAACAGGTATTTGAGGTAGTTTACAAACGCTCTTTGTAGGTGTATCATCTGGCTTGGCGGTGTCAACGAACCGGGGGGAGGTGCCATGCTTGATCATCGGCGATGATGTCCCAGTCTACACCATAGGAATCACCGCTGGTCTCCTTGGTGTCCACCCGGAGACCCTCAGAATCTGGGAACGGCAGAGCCTCATAAGGCCTGCCCGCAGGGGAGGCCAGCGTCTTTATTCAGCCAATGACGTTAAGCGGCTCAGGTTTGTCAAGCATCTCACTGATGACAAGGGCCTCAACTTGGCCGGTGTCAGGCAGGTTGTGGAGATGTACCCGTGCTGGTGGCTGGACAACTGCCCCGGAGGGATGTCACCAGAATTGAAGGCGCGGACTAAGGCGTGCTGGAAAGAGCATGACACCTATTGTCATGTGGTAGTCGACAAGGCTGATCTCTGCGGCGGATGCCGGATATATCAGAACCGGGAGAGATGTGGGTCCTGCGCCAGATCCAACAGGGATTCGTGAAGCACCTGCTTCTGTGCGGTTGAAGACACGCTTTGAAGAAGGGACGGGAGAACCACCGATGAGCGAAACCAGAACCAACGACCGAACAAAGGAAAAGCCAGCGGCGGAATCCGCCATAGAGAAGTTGCCGCAAGGCCCGTTCAACAACATTCGGCATGTCATTGCGGTGATGAGTGGAAAAGGCGGAGTCGGGAAGTCTTCCGTAACTGCCCTTCTCGCTTCCTCCTTTGCACGGGCGGGCTATCGTGTTGGGATACTGGACGCAGATATAACTGGGCCGAGTATTCCGAAGATGTTTGGGCTGAGCCAACGGGCCGACAGTGCGGAGCTTGGCCTGCTCCCTGTGAGGAGCGAAACCTTCAAGATGCCCGTAATGTCGATCAACCTTCTTCTTCCCAGTGAGGACGATCCTGTCATATGGCGAGGGCCACTCATCGCAAACGTCGTCAGGCAGTTCTGGACGGATGTCGTCTGGGAGGACCTGGACTTCCTCTTTGTGGACCTTCCGCCTGGAACTGGAGATGCCCCGCTCACCGTCATGCAGTCCCTGCCGCTCGATGGGATCGTGATAGTCTCATCGCCCCAGGATCTCGCGGTCATGGTGGTGAAGAAGGCTATCAAGATGGCAAGGCTCCTCAAAACTCACATTCTGGGCTTGGTTGAAAACATGAGTTATGTCACGTGCCCGCACTGCGGCGAAAGGCACCAGGTCTTCGGCCCGAGCAAAGGCCAAGCCGTGGCGAAAGCCACCGACATACCGTTTCTTGCCACACTCCCGCTCGACCCGAGTCTTTCGGAGCTGTGTGATAAGGGTCGGATTGAAGACTATGAGCCGGAAGGGTTCAGCAGTGTCGTGGACCATATCGTGAGAATCTCGGACCATCTGGAGAAGCTCAGGGCGCAAAAGGCAGGGGCACAAGGGCAATAACCAGGGCATTCGAGAGTCACACGACGTCTCCGCCAACAACTAAAGCGCCTCCCATCACGGAGGCGCTTACTGTCACATATGGTAGCGGCGACTGGATTCGAACCAGTGACACTGCGGGTATGAACCGCATGCTCTAACCAACTGAGCTACGCCGCCACATGTCACGATCCATGCGAAACTCATTTTAGCACCCGATCTTCAGTCTGTCAATCGGCCGCATGCGGCACATCCGGGGTCCCGCGCCACCTCCACCCGGTCAAATTCCATCCTGAGACCGTCCCATATGAGAAGCCTGCCCACGAGTGGTTCGCCCGCCCCCACGATCAGCTTGATCGCCTCGGTAGCCTGGATCGTCCCGATGACTCCGGGCACGGGCGACAGCACTCCCACTCGTTCGGGCGAGATCGAGGCACAAACTCCCTCCGACCTGCCAGATTCCTCGGAATCATCACCCGGGACGCCACCGCCCGCCCCCGGCGCCTCGCCAAACACACACCGGTAGCAGGGGCCGGCCCCCGGGACAACGGTCATCGCCTGCCCGACCCACCCCAATACCGCACCGTGCACGAACGGCTTGCCTGCCGCGACACACGCGTCGTTCAGGATGAACCTGGTCTTGAAGTTGTCTGTGCCGTCTACCACGATGTCGTATTCTTCAATGAGCCGGGCAGCGTTCTCTGCCCCGACTCGCTCCGCGTGGCCAACCACGTCGCACCCGGGGTTCAACCGGGCAAGCTTCTCGGCGGCAGACTCCACCTTCGGCCTCCCTATGTCGGACGTCGAGTGGAGAATCTGCCTCTGCAGGTTCGACAGGTCCACGCGGTCGGAATCCGCGATCCCGAGCCTCCCCACGCCCGCGGCTGCGAGGTAGAACGCTGCCGGCGAGCCGAGCCCTCCTGTCCCCACCACGAGCACCTTCGCCTGTTTGAGTTTCTCCTGGCCGGGCTCACCCACTCCCGCAAGGCAGAGATGGCGCCCGTACCGCTCCCGCTCGGCGCGGCTCAGGCCTCCGGGAGTTCGCGTCCCCTCCTGCGCCCACTCGGTCGATCCCGGTAGGTCTTTCGGTCCCGGAAGGTCAGTCCCACTCATCACGCCGGCATGCCCTCCCTCTCCGCAATCCAATCCGCCGCAGTCTTGAGCACTTCGTCTTTCTGGGGCTCATTGAATATCTCGTGGAAGAGTCCGTCCCACACCACAAGCTTCTTGTCAGGGTGCGGGTCCCGCTCGTAGAATTCCACGGTGACCTCGGTGGCGACTATTGGGTCAGCCCCACCCGCCATGAACAGGCATGGAACCGCGAAAGACCCTGCCCGCCCGCGCACATCCTTCATGGCGGACTCGAATTCGACGCAGAACCTGGTGGTGATGCGCGGGTACCTGACCGGGTCGGTCTTGTAGGATGATACCACGTTCTGATCGTGGCAGAGGTGTTCGGCAGGTATCCCCGTGTCCACTGAAAGCCTTGGGAACACCCTGGCCAGTGCCAGGACCAGGGTCTTCTTGGCCCCCGAAACCTTCATCCTCAGGTCGAGGCACGGCGCACTGGCAATGATCCCGTCCACCACGTCCGGCCTCCGCGCGGCATGGCCCAGAACGATCAGGCCTCCCATGGAGTGGCCTATCGCAAAGAGGCGGATTCCGGGGCGCCGGCGCCGGATCTCACCGGCTACAAACCCGAAGTCCTCATAGAACTGCTCGAACCGCTCTACGTGCCCTCGCACTCCGCCCGATTTGCCCTGCCCGCGGTGGTCGTAGGCGTACACCGTGTAACCGAGTCCCGCGAAGTACTCGGCCACATGCCTGAACCGGCCCGAATGGTCGGCGAGTCCGTGGGCGATCACCACCGCCGCGCGCGGCTTCCCGTCTACGTCCGGCGCAGGTCCGGCCGGCGGCCTTCCGCGTTTCGCCGCTTCCTTATCCTCCACCGCACCCTTCCATGCCCTGAGAAACAGCACCGTCCCGTCCGGGGTGGTGATGGTCTCCTCCGAGTAGGCGACACCCGCCATTTGGGCATCCTCCTCCAGGCCAAAGGCCTCAGATGATGGCAAGTTCCCGTCCGACTTTCTCGAACGCTACAAGTGCGAACTCGAGGTTCTCTTGGGTGTGGGACGCTGTGACGATGGTCCGGACCCGGGCTTTCCCCACCGGCACTGTTGGGAACGCAATCCCCTGGGCGAACACGCCTTCCTCGAACAGCCTATCCGAAAACTTCATGGCGAGGGCCCCGTCCCCGACGATAACCGGGGTGATGGGGGTCTCGCTCCGGCCAGTATCGAAGCCCAGCTTGTTGAGGCCTTTCTTGAAGAACCGGGTGTTCTCCCAAAGCCTCTCTATGTGTTCTGGCTCCTCCACCAGTATGTCGAAGGCCTCGAGGCACGCAGCCGTTACCGCCGGCGGGTGGGAGGTGCTGAACAGAATGGGCCTTGCCCTGTGAATCAGGTAGTCTATGAGGGTCCGGCTCCCGGCGACATACCCCCCGAGCACCCCGATGGCTTTAGAAAGTGTTCCCACCTGGATGTCCACGCTTCCGTGCAAGTCGAAGTGGTCGACAGTCCCCCGACCGTTCCGCCCCAGTACTCCAGAGGCATGGGCATCGTCCACCATGGTGATGGCGCCATATTCCTTTGCCGCCCGAACGATCTCGGGAAGCCGGGCGATGTCCCCATCCATGCTGAAAACTCCGTCGGTGATGACCAAGACCCGGTGGCCTTCCTTCTGGATCGGTGCGGTCTCCTCGAGTAACCGCCTGAGCGCGTCCACGTCAGCATGGGGAAAGACCTTGATCGTCGCTCTTGACAGCCTGCACCCGTCGATGATACTGGCGTGGTTGAGTTCATCGCTTATGATGACGTCGTCTTTGCCAAGGATAGCCGAGACGGTCCCAGCGTTCGCAGTGAATCCGGACTGGAAGACGAGGGCAGCCTCGGTATGCTTGAACGCCGCTATCTTCCGCTCCAGCTCCTCGTGCATGGACATGGTCCCAGCGATCGTCCGCACCGCACCCGATCCCGCGCCGAACTCCTCCACCGCCCGGCGCGCACGCTCCACCATCCGGGGATGGGTGGCGAGGCCCAGGTAGTTGTTGGATGAAAGGTTCACCACCTCGTGCCCGTCGTACACGGCCACTGCCTTCTGCTGGCCTTCGAGCACCTTTGGATACCGGAACAGCTTCTGCTCGCGCAGGTTGGCCAATTCCTCTTCAAGGTATGCAAGTGCGTTGGACATGAAGGTCGCCCCCTGAGTATTTGGTAGCTACGGAATTCACCGTTCCGCCCGGCCCGCCGTGGCTCTTCCCTTCCCGCGTTCCCCTGCCCCTACGGGTAGAGTATGACCTTGCCACACTCTCCCGCCATCATGAGCCTGATCCCCTCCTCGAAGTCCTCCAGGGACAGCCGGTGTGTGATGACGGGAGTGATATCGAGCCCGGCCTTGAGAAGTGAGCGGGCTTCGAACCAGGTCTCGAACATCTTCCTTCCATTGATACCCTGAACCACCGCGCCTTTGAAGATGATAGCATTGGCGAGGTCGATCTCCACAGGTGCTGACGGGAGTCCCAGCAGTGCTGCGAACCCCGCTTTCCGGAGTATCTCGAACCCTTGCCTGATGGCTGTGGCGCTGCCCGACATTTCGAGCAGCACGTCCACTCCGATCCCTCCAGTGGCTTCTCGGACGACTCTCACAGGGTCTTCGCGGGCCGCGTTGACCGCAAGGTCCGCGCCCATCTGCCGGGCGAGCTCGAGCCGGTAGTCACTCACGTCGGTAGCATATACAGCCGAGGCCCCCGCGCGCTTGGCAATACCTATTGTGCAGAGCCCGATAGGGCCGACGCCGGTTACAAGGACAGTCTTACCTGTGAGGCTGGTCGAGAGAGCTGCATGAACTGCGTTGCCCAGCGGGTCCTGGATCGCCGCCACCTCTTCAGATATGTCTATGTCCCACGTCCAGCAGTTCTCCTCAGGAACCACAACGTACTCAGCAAAACACCCGTCTCTGTCAACTCCTATGATTCTGGTGTCGTGGCATATGTGAGCGCGTCCGGTGAGACAGAGGTAGCACCTCCCGCACGCACAGTGTGTCTCGATAGATACAAACTGCCCCAGCTCTACCCTGGTAACGCCCTCTCCCAGTTCAACGACGTCACCTGAGAACTCGTGCCCGAAGACTCTTGGCGTCGCGATTCTCGAACTCGCCCAAGGATCCCATTTGTAGATGTGGACATCCGTGCCGCATATCGCGGCCGCCCTGACCTTCACCAGGACCTCTCCCGGCCCTGGCTGGGGAATTGGCACCATCACCTTGCTCGCGCCGGGTTCCGGCGCAGTCTTGGCTATGGCCCGCATCTCTCCCAGCATGAAGAAGCCTCCCTCCGGTTGTGGCCACCCATGGACCACCTCGGCTGCGCAATGCCCTGTCTAGTATTCTAGTTGCCCGCTTTTACACCTGCTCCAGAAGGCAGATTTGTACAGGCAGGAGATGGCCTCCGATGAGAAGAACCTGGCACGTCGCTCCGATCGGAACTCCCGTCGCCCCGATCAAGAATCCCTCGGGCAAATTGCTGCGCGAAGGCCGTTAGGGCTGGGCATGTGTGGACACACTATCCGCGTGCGACTGCGCGGCTTTGCCGCACGACTCGATGGAGTGACGTATCGTGAGACGGCAATGGCCTACACGCCTGGCGCTTCTGATCTGCTTCGGGCTCGGATTCGCTATCGTGTTCTCCTACGGGCTCCGGCAGGCCCAGCCTCCGGGCTCACAGGCTCCGGTGCAGGCCCCTTCGGGCACTCCGGATGTCCCGTCACAGCTTGCGCAGGCCACGGGGGACCAGGCAAGTGTCAAGATGTCCGGAGGCGCGCCTTTTCAGGCTTCCCGGGACCTGTGTTCGTGTGGAGACTTGCACATGCTGTGGCTCACAGACCCCAGGACCATCGGCGAACAAGTGGTAGACCTTCAAGAGGGTCTTGCCATGGCTGGCTACTTCGAAAGTCAGATCGACGGGGTTTTCGGTCCCGCGACCGACGCTGCTGTCCGCCGGTTCCAGGCCGCGCAGGGCATGAAAGTCAACGGAATAGTCGATCTCGCTGTGTGGATGGCCCTGGGCAGGGTGTGCGAAGACATAGCCGTCCGGCTCTCTGAGCCCTTGACCGACCTGATGAGCACTCCCGCGGTCCACTCCGGCCCGCAGCAGGGCGGCCCCACGGCTGCCTCCCCAAAAGCCTCCCCAGATGCCTCCCCGGACGCCTCCCTAACCCGGACTGGCTGGCGCGCCATACTCGTAGACACCTCTGACCTCACGCTGACAGTGCTCGAAGACGGCCGTCCGATCCATCAGTTCAGGGTAGGTGTGGGGGCACCCTCCACTCCGACTCCTCTCGGCCAGTACAGGATCATCGGCAAGGCGGCCTGGGCAGGAGGGTTCGGCTCGAGGTGGATGGGGCTGAATGTGCCGTGGGGGAAGTTCGGGATTCACGGCACCAACAAGCCGTGGACAGTGGGGCGCAGGAAGTCCAGCGGATGTGTGCGCATGTTCAACAGAGACGTGGAGAAGCTCTATGCTCTCGTGGACGTGGGGACTCCAGTCGTGATCATCGGGGGAATGCTCAGGTATCTGGGCTCCCGGCGGCAGACCATCAGGCCAGGCGTGAAGGCAGGCCATGTCATTGAAGTCCAGAAGTGCCTCATCGAGCTGGGCTACATCTCCGGCCCGCCGGACGGGGTGTACGGCCCGGGAACCGAAAAGGCCATTATGCGGCTGCAGAAGGACCGCGGCCTCCCGGTGACCGGGATCGTGGACGGGCCGACATATGACGCACTCGGGCTCTATGCGTTCGAATAGCCCGAGCGGCCGACAGCGCCATTCCTCGCGACGCGCAGCCGGCCGCTCTTTCCCGTTGGTGCAGGAGCTCCCCCGGCCAACTCTGCATGTCCCCCGAGCAGCTTACAGCTCCAGGCCGGGACCTGTGCCTGTTAAACTGCCACCACAGACTTGACTTCGGGAACTTCCTGCTTGAGGACGCGCTCTATTCCATTCTTCAGCGTCATGACGGACATCGGGCACCCCGCACATGCTCCCCGGAGTTTGACCCGGACCACCCCGTCCTCGACCCCTACAAGCTCCACGTCCCCGCCATCAGCCTGCAGAGACCGCCTGATCTTATCGAGTGCAGCGGCTACCTTCTCTTTCACTTCACTACCTCCTCCCGACTACCTCTCAATAGTATCACATACCCAGATTCCTCAGGCGCGTTTTCTCATCAATAGGCTTGCGAGTGACAGGATCTAGTGCGACGCACGCCCCGTTGACGATGTCCGTCACGACCCCCCCGGCAGCAAGGGGATTCCCTGCAAGGTGGGGCGCATCGAGCAGGCCGGCCCGGATCGCCCCGGCGATCACGCCCGGGTCAGCCAGCGGATCGTCTGACGTGCCTTCTCCAAGCCTTCGAATGGCGTCCAGCAGGACCCCGGCTTCCTTCACCAACTCGTCCCTGCGGGCAATGACCCGCGGATCCCTGCTCACATCGGGCAATCCCCCAAGGCAGTTTCGGATCACGCCCCTTGCGATCTTGCAGCTCTCGATCACTTCCTCCGGCCTCGCGGCGTGGTCCGCCTCGGGGAAGCCCACAACGTGCACGATGTCCGGCGAGAGACTCATCTGGAGGTGAGTCGACGACGCGAGCTGGCCTTTCGCCACGCCCATGTCCACGGACAGGCTCGCCAGCCCCGCGCGCACCTCCCGGTAGGAGGTGAACGTCTCGTCGTGGAGGCTCTCGATGAGTTGGATCTTGGCGAGCATCTTCCCGAGGTCCATCACGTAGGACGTGCCGACGGGGTTGTTGAACATGTACTGTGCCACGTAGTGGCGGACTCCCCGCACCTTTGCGTTGTATGCCGCGACGAACGCCATGACCACCGCCACAACATCGTGCGCGCCCCTCAAGCTCCAGTGATGCGACTCGTTCACCTCGACTGGGATTCCACGGCTCGCATACCACTGGACCACTGACATGTTCTCTTCCATTGCCTCTTGCGGGGTCCGTCCGGACCTCCCGTCGAGCTGACTGTACCAGCACAGCGGGATTGCCGCCCATGCGTTTCGTATGACCCGGACTGACATCTCCGCCCACTTCATGAGGTCTCTCGTCCCGCTGTAGCATCTGACCAGCGGGTAGTTGCCGGTGCGTGACGCCTTGTAGATGGCGGCGAGGTCTTCCTCGGTCCGCACAGGCACACCCCCGGCGCCGTCCTGTTCCCCCAGCATCTCCGAAGGGCGGAAGAAGCTCTCCTGGGCGTTCTGGTCGGGCCCCACGGAGATCACGTCGACTGTCCGGGACTCCGCGATCCTACGGGCTCCCTCGATAGTGTCCGAAAGCGACGGGAGCCCGAAGTGGTGGCGGATCAGAGGGTGAGGCCTGGACGCCGTGATCCGGGATACCAGGTCCCCGGCGTAGGTTGGCTCCTCGCCCTGCCGCGCCTCACCCCGGAGGTAGGCCATGATCTCTGGGACGCTCTCTTCCCCAGAGAATACTGCGTCGAAGAACCCCGTGGCTCGAGCCACCGATGCAACGGGCGGGGTCCCGCCGAAGATGAACCGCCGCCCCGCGATGCCCGCGCGCTCCGCTTCACAGCGGAGTTCGTCTATGAGGTTCGCGGCGACCTCCGGGGTCAGCCTGTAGCTTACAGCTATTATGTCCGCGTTCGCCTCGACTGCTGCGCCCACGAGTTTGGCCACTGGGACGGCCGGGCCCATCGAATGGACCTCATAGCCCGCCGCCTCCGCCAGGCGCAGGAAGTTCAGAAGCCCCGCGATGTGTACGCAGTTCCCGACCGCAGCTCCGATGATCAGAGGTCTCGCGCGTTCCGACACCCTACTCCCCCTCCAGAACGAGTTTCCGGATCTCCCTTACGGTCTTGCCTGCGAGCCCGAGCTTCTCCACTGTCCTTCCGGTCGCCATGTAGTCCTCCGCACTCAAGAGACTTGCGATGGAGATTATGCTCTTCATGGCCGGGGTCTCCACCCCTAGCATGTCTCCGATGGAGCAGATGGGAACCAGGCTCATAGGCACATCCTCGGAAAGATACCGGGTGGATAGTGAGATCGGCGCCTTGATCCCCTTGTACCCGTGGTTGCTCTGGATCGCGTCGAAAAGGGTCCTCCCCGCGGCGTCGTACGCCATGTACAGCCACTCCCGGGCGGACATCGCCCGGATTCCGAGGGCCTCCGCCACTGCCACTCTCTCCTTGTCCAGGGCCTCGAGTACCCGCGCGGTGGCTGGGGTGATGCCGTCCATGTAGAACTCGAAGTCCCCGTGCCTGGACTCGATCCAACCTGAGTTGAGACAGGTTATGCCCGGGTGGAAGATGGCCCCGATGTTGTCCATGCTCGTCTTGAGCACGTTGTCGCCCGGAGCGAACTGCGGGTAGATCCGGCGCAGGGTTTTCACTACCTCAGGGGTTCTGTAAGCGGGCAGGGCCGCTACGGGGATCATGTTCTTGATCCGGAAGATGCGAGCCTGGGCAGGGTTGACTGCGCGGCTGGCATATATGAGCGTCTGGGCCTCCGCGACAGTGACCTGGGCGCTCACGCCCCTGGTCCTGAGAATGTTCCAGAACTCGAGGGCACCTCCGGTTCGGCCCGGGTTGAGAACGATGATCTGCCCATCGGTCAAGTGGGGCGCGGCGGCCTCCGCCATGTATGCGTGGGCGGTGGCAGGGACCACCACCATTATCAGTTCCGCGCCTTCCAGCGCTTCCTTGGGGTTGGCGGTCACCTTTTCGAGCTTCCCGAATCCCTCCACTTCCCCCTCGACCCTTATTCCGCCCATGACTTTGATTGCGTCCAGCCGCTGTTCGCTGCGGTTGAAGAGCCTCACTGAGCAACCCATCAGGGCCAGATGCCCCGCCATCGCCTGTCCGCCATGGCCCGCTCCCATGACGCAGACTACCGGACGGTCCTGGTGGAAAGGAATCTCTTTGGTAAGGCGAAGTCGCTTAGCTTGCGGTGTCATTGGATCGCCTCCTCAAATCGTTCTTGGGAAGGGTTCGGCGGTCCGGCACCCGTGGGACTAACCCCGAAGCCCAGCCTTTGTGAGCAGCCTGGTTACGGCCTCGTCGCACCTCGACAGGATCTCTCCCTGATCCACTGCGGCGAATCGGCCCTCCTCGTAGAGAACCTTCCCGTCGACCATCGTGAGCACCACATCGGAAGAGTGCGCTGAGTACACAATGCGGGATGGGAGATCGACCCCTGCAGATGGCCACGCATGTGGTCTCGCGAGGTCGAGCAACACGAGATCGGCCTTCTTGCCTTCCTCAATGCTTCCGATCTCATGCTCCAACCCCATCGCCCGGGCACCTCTCACCGTCGCCATTTCCAGCACGGTGAGAGCCGGCATCGCGGTGGGGCCGAGCCTCGGTTTGTGGATGAGCGCAGCCATGCGCATCTCGATGAACTGGTCAAGGTTGTTGTTGCACCCCGCCCCGTCCGCCCCAAGCCCCACGTTGATGCCTTCATCCAGCATCTCGGGCACCTGGGCGATGCCGGATGCGAGTTTCTGGTTTGCAGACGGGCAATGTGCCACGTGGGTACCGGTCCTTGCCAGAATCGCCCGCTCTGCATCGTCCACGTGGACGCAGTGTGCCACGATCGTGCTGGGGCCCAGAAGCCCCATGTCGTCCAGGTGGGTGATGTTGCGCGCCCCTCGCTCCCTCTCTACTATCTCAATCTCGTTTTCGTTCTCAGAACTGTGGGTGTGGACATGTGCGCCTAGTCCCCGGGCCAGCTCACCGGCCTCCCGAAGCAACCTTTCGCTACAAGATACGGCAAACCTGGGTGAGAATGCATAGCGGATCCGCCCTCCCGCGGCCCCGTGCCATCGCTCCGCGAGAGACATACTCTCCTCAAGAGACTCCTCCGTAGTCTCGGAGAGGCCTTTCGGGACATCGTCCCCCCAGTCCATCATCGCCTTGCCAGAGATAGCGCGGATCCCGGACTCCTCGATCGCCCGGAACGCACTCTCGTGATGGTGCACGGTGCCCATGTCCACGATGGACGTGGTACCGCCCCGCAGGAGCTCCGCGATGCCCAGATGCACGGAGTAGTAGATGGATTCGTCATCGTGGGAGGCTTCAAGCGGCCAGGTACGGTACTTGAGCCAATCCATCAGCTCGAGATCATCCGACAGCCCCCGGAAGAGGGCCTGACACAAATGCACGTGGATCTGCACCAAACCGGGGATTACCACTTTGCCGCGGGCGTCGATCTTCTTCTCCGCTCCAGCGGCCCCTAGGTCGGTCCCAACGCCCACAATCCTATCGCCGTCTATGAGGATATCGCCGTTCTTGATCACTCGCTTCTCGGGATCCATCGTCACGATGGAGGCGCCGGATATTAGCGTCCTACCCACGCCGAGCACCCCTCAATCTATACCGAGCGCCTGAAGGGCGGACGCATCTGGAAACCCGCCGTTCGTCCACCCGCGCAGCCGGTAGTAATCCCGGAGCATGGACTCGAGATCCACCACAACCCCTGCAGCCGGCCCTTCAGGCAACCCCTCCGAAAGGAACCTCCGGGGCAACCTGTCTTCTTTAGCCTCCATACCTTCCCTCTGGTTGATCACCCGCTCCAAGGTGACGATCCTCTCACCTATCCGCATCAGGTCTGCCTCGGTGTACTCCCTTCCAAGGTCACAGCTGAGAAGCCCTGCTATGTCTCGGGGC
>JANLFS010000069.1:0-4592 GCA_024655925.1 Bacillota bacterium
GCCCGAGAATAGACAGGCGCAGCACCGGGACGCGAAGTTCCTCCCTGAGCCTGCTGCCTGTGAGCCGGATTACGATTGTGAAGAAGAATAACGAGGATACCAGCCCTGCGGTGGCATACGGACCAGGGTGTGCGTTCCACGGCCTGGATACGCCCCTCACTGCTCCCACAGCGAGAGAAGGGATGAACGCTGTCCAGATCAGGACGGCAACTACGATACCGGTAGCGGCCGACGTTATTAGGGCCGACACGTACCCAGCAGGCCTTACCCTGCTGAACTCGTCGTACAGCATGGACCTTGTCCACAGAACCGCAAGCAACCCCAAGACCAGCGCAGCCCCGGACACCACCACGCTCGGGAGAGCCGGCAACGACACAACCCTTCCCAGAACCCAAAAGGCCAGATAGGTCCCGGAGACTCGCGCCGGGGCGCCTCCAGCGAACGTAGCCACGAGGGCCAGCGCCGCATCAGCAGCACACGCAATCGAGGCTCCGTCCACCAAGTCAGGTAGGTCCCACCGTGGATCGGGGGAGACCGGACTCGAGGTCTGCCCACGGGCAGAAGAGACGGTGACCGCCGGGATCCCCGCCGCAAGCAGGGGCGAGTGATCACCCGGCACCTCCCCCAGGAGGCTCTTTGTCGTGTCGAACCGCACGCTCACTCCGGCGTCTCTCAGTCCGGCCACGACCCGTCTGAAGTCCGGAGCCGCCAGGGCCCGCCCATCGCCCCACGGAACCACCTCAACATCGCAACCCCGACCGACTGAATCAAGGTTGATCGCCAAAGCCACATCGCCGGGACTGAATGGGATATCGGGTCCGCCGCGGGCGAGCGATTCAGCTCCTGCATTCGCTGGGTTCGTTGCCCCGAAAGCAACGAACGCCAGGCTTGTGCCCGGCCGTGACGAAGACAGCACCCTGGCCGCCTCGAGCATCGCCGCCACACCCGACGCGTTATCATTGGCTCCCGGGGCATCGGGACCCACTGTGTCCAGCTGCGCGCTGACCATGATCACCCGAGGGTCGCCCCCGCGGGCAATGCCGATGACGTTCTGGGATGCGGTCTCCGAGTTCTTGGTCACATGAGTGAACGGCTGCCTCACGACCTCATACCCATACTCAGCAAGGCGCAGTGCGACGTAGTCCGCCGCCCGGGCCTCACTCGTCGTGCCGGCCGGTCGGGGACCGATGCGCCCGGCAAGCTCCCGCACGTGCACGAGAACTCGCGATGCGTCTGCCCTGCGCTCCGGGACCGCCCCAACGCCCCGTGGCAGCAGAATCAGCATTATGGCCAGGAAGAGGACGCCTGTAACCAGGCCGGCGGGGTGCGGCCGGCGGCGGGCGGCGCCTCCCGCGCCCGTGCGTATCACCTTGTGTGCTCCACCTCTATCCTGCCCGCACCGATCTTCACCGTGAGATCAAGGCGCGATGCAGCGCGGTCGTAATCAGGCGAAAGGTACCTGCGGCTCGAGCCCAGGTCCCTTGTGGAGTACTTGGTCCCGTCCACCCACAGACTCCCGGCTCCAATCGACGCGTCGACACGGAGCCCCATGCCCTCTGGGATCAGGATCACCATCTTACCAGCACCGACTTCCACATCGGCGGTCACGGTCCCTGTAGTCTGGGCACCCGTGAGATCGAGGTAGCCCGTCCCGGACCCGACTGACCCTTTGATACGCCTCGCCCCCACGTTGCCAAGTTGCGAGATGTGGACGGTTCCGGCGCCCGCCTCAAACTGAACCGCAGGGTTCCCTGCCGCTCTTATGTCGCCGGGAGTCGGGAACCCCACCTTCGCCTCCCCGGCCCCGACTGCGAGCTCGAGCCGGGTAGCGGTGAGGCCGTCGAAGGCTGCATCGAGATTGCCCGCGCCCACCCTGAACTTGAGCGACGTGGGGATCTCGGGTCTGCCCAGGGTTACCCTGTGCTCATTACGGTACCGGAAAGGCACCGGGAAGAAGGATGTCCACCGAGTATCGGTGCCGTACTTCACTGAGAGCCTCCTGCCTGAGGCCGACACGTCGAGTTCGGGTTCATCGCGGTCGCGCACATAGGTAGCCGTGGCGTCCAGGATGTTCTGTGTAGCCCCTGTGGACGCGAACACCTGGCCGGCCCCTATGGAGATCTCAAGATCCACCTCCGACGGCCTGTACTGGTCGTAGCTCACCGCCAGTTGCTTGGTCCTTTCGGCTCCCGGGGCTTCTCCCCACCTCATCCCGTCGAAGGCTCCCGGAACTACGTTGGAGGCCACGAAGAGGCCGAGTATGACCAAGAAGACAACGAACAGGAACCCGACAACCCGGCTGCCTCTGCCGAAGAAGATCGATACGCCCCAGATGATGAGGAGGACAGGCCAGTACCGCCAGAGCGATCCCCATACATCCCAGCGTAGGATGCCCGTGGTGTTGAGCAGCAGGAGCACGCCGATGGCGATCAGAATGAGTGGACCTGCAAGGTCCCCGACCCCCCGTCTTTCCATCAGATGGAAGGCCTCCTTTTGGCTTCCCTTAGTTAGTGAGTTTGAAGGAGCCACGCTGTACCTGTATTCGCCTACGTTCACTCGTTTCCTCCCGTCTGCGAAGACAGATCGATGCCCTCCCGCATAGTCTGACTGTGATCGCAAGATGCGCTTGGGAGGGAGTCCAATGAGGAGTCGAGCCAACGTCAGACGGATGTTCGGGGGAAACACGTCGCGCGGGTTCTTCTCACTGTACAGCAATATCATAGACCAGGAAGCCACAAGAATAATCGTCATAAAAGGCGGCCCCGGCGTCGGCAAGTCCACCTTCATGAAATACATAGGAGACAGCATGGTTGAAAAGGGCCACGACGTTGAGTACTTTCACTGCTCGTCGGACCCGGAGTCCCTCGACGGGCTAGTCATTCCTGGATTGCGGGTGGCTCTGATCGACGGGACCGCGCCACACATAGTCGACCCCAGGTTCCCCGGCGCGGTGGATGAAATCCTGCACCTCGGCGACTACTGGGACGAGGCCGCGATGCGTTCACACCGGCAGGAGATCATACGCCTCACCAAGGAGGTAGGATGCCTCTTCCAGCGGGCATACAGGTTCCTCCGGGCCGCCGGGGACATCCTCGACGACTGGAGCGACGCCAACTCCGAGGCCCTGGATTTCGGCGAAGCCAACCGAGTAGCCCGGACTGTGCTCGACGAGACAGTGGATAACGCTGAAGTGGCGGCGTCACCTGGTCACGAGCGCCATCTCTTCGCCAGCGCCATCACACCGTTGGGTTTCGTAAACTACCTGGACACCGTGGTCAGCGGATGCCCAAGAAGATTCATACTGGAAGGCGGGCCCGGGTCAGGCAAGTCCACCCTCATCTCCAAGGTCGCACAGCGTGTCGTGGAATGTGGATACGACGTGGAACTCTACCACTGCTCCTTGAACCCGTCCAGCCTTGAACACCTGGTCGTGCCGGCCCTGGGTGTGGCCGTGATCACCTCCGTAGAACCGCACCTATGGGTCCCGGCTGCCGACCACGGGCCAGATGAAGTCCTGGTCGACATGGACCAGTGCCTGGATCCCCGGGCTGTCGACAAGAACGCGGAGGTCATCGCCTATGACCGCGAGATGATGAACAAGATGATGGATCGGGCTGTGATCTTCCTCAAGCAGGCACTCGAGGCACATGACACCCTCGAATCTTTCTACATCCCAAACATCGACTTTGACGCAGTGCGCGGGATCCGGGAGCAGACGCTCCAGCGGATACTCGGCTGGGAAAAGGAGATGGAGGCGGGAATCTGAAGACGGCGCAAGGTCCCGACCCAGAGCAACCCTAGAGGAGGACCTCGACGACATCCCGGTCGATCCGCCGCATCGTCTCCGTGAGCTTGGCAACCAGCGCAGGATCGTCCTTGCACGCTGCACGGACCTGGCGAAGAAGGTCGATGCCGCGGCGGAAGGCCGACACTATGTCCCCTTCGGCGTACCCGCCTCCGCGCACCAGTTCAGCGAAGTCCACCCCCTGGCTCCACTTGTAGGCGAGCGGCGCCAGGCCTGTGAAGAACTGGACCGTGCTGGATCCGAGGAAGCTCTCCTCCACCAGCTCGATTTCGGAGGCGATCTCCCGGATTCGATCGACATCGAATGGCACTGACCGGGCGGGGAACTCACCCCGCCTTGGTTCATAGTCTATACACACTGCGAGAGAGGCTATCTGATCCGGGTCGAACTCATGGAAGACTCCGGCGAAGATCAACTCGGTAACGAGAAGCTCCTGGGTGTGAATCTCACGGGCGATCTCCCCGCGGGACCTGAGCTGCCCATCCTTGATATACCCGAGCCTCTCAAGCAGGGCCTGTTTGCGGTTGAACTCATGTACAAACCTGTCCTCGCTGCCAAGCCTTCGCATGCGCTCATAGAGACTCTGCATCCTCCCGACCACCAACCCTCGCTTGGCCAGAAGCTTCCGGCACGCCCTCCGCTCGCCCCTGCCACACTCCCGGGACCTGAGTCCGGCAATCTCCGCGCGAACGGACTCCAGCTCCGCCCTGAGTGCGTCCCTTTTCTCACGCGTCCGGCGCCTCTTGGCGAGGCGCCTCAGCTTGGCACGGAGCTCGGCGAGCTTGGC
>JANLFS010000069.1:4602-16882 GCA_024655925.1 Bacillota bacterium
TGAGGTTGCTAGCATAGAGCGGGCATCCGGGCTGGTTCAGAAGTTCACACGCTTTCCCCACGATCTCCGACTCGAGCTCTCTCGCAGTCGCAAGGTTGGCCTCGATGTGCCGGCGCTCTTCAGTCGTCTGGTAGCTCGCGAAGTTCTGTTTCAGGACCTTCCTGATCTCGTCGTGGGAGCGGGTTGCGAGAAGATTGACCACGGTATTGTACGATAGCGCGAATCTGCTCGCGAGAGGCTCCACCGTACGCTCATCGGTGCTCGGGAATTCCTCCGGCCGGAAGAAGTTGAGGTCTACCATGATATACACGTAACCCTCTCCATCTATCCCCCGCCTGCCCGCGCGCCCGGCCATCTGGAAGTACTCCTGGCTCGTCATGGGCTGGAAGTCAACACCGTTGTACTTGCGCACCGAGTCGAAGCAGACCGTCCGGACTGGGAAGTTGATCCCAACAGCGAAGGTCTCGGTCGCGTACAGCACCTGGATGACGCGCCGCTCGAACAAGTCCTCAACGATCTCCTTGAGCACAGGGAGAAGCCCTGCATGATGGTAGGCTATACCCCTCTGGAGGATCCGGCGCATCTGCTTGACGCTCGGCATCATTTCGACCTTCAGGCCTTCGATCTTGCTGTCGAAGAACTCGACAACTTCGTACTTCTGTGCCGGGGTGAGGTAGTCAGCCGACCGCGCAAGTTCCTCCGCCTTTTCCTCGCATTGCCGGCGGCTGAACACAAAGTACAAGCAGGGAAGCTTGTCCCGCTTACCCAAATAGTCCACGAGATCGAGGTGGGTGGTGGACGCGTAACGAAGCCCCTCGTGCCGGTAGTCCCAATCCGCCGCAGCCTCCTCCATCTCCTGGTCGCGCTTGGCCTTGAAGGATTTCAGTTCATCGAGAGTGCAGGCGCCACGGGTTCGCTCGAACACAAAGTGGCGCAAGGGCACCACCCTCTTGAAGTGACGGACGACGGCAACCTCGTGCCCTTTGATGTCTTGTATCCAGAAGGCAAGTTCGTCCGCGTTGGGGATCGTGGCGGACAGACCCAGAAGCCTCATGGACTCGGGCATGAAGATGATAGATTCCTCCCACACCGTGCCGCGGTCCTCGTCCGCGAGGAAGTGAATCTCGTCGAAGATCACGTGAGAGACTCCCTCAAGTTCGCCGGGGCTCAGATGAAGCATGTTCCTGAAGATCTCCGTAGTCATGATGAGAATCTGCGCTCCGGAGTTGATGACTACGTCGCCGGTGATGATACCCACGTTGTCGGCGCCAAGGAGCCTCTTGAACTCCTTGAACTTCTGGTTGCTCAAAGCCTTGATAGGAGCCGTGTATATAACCCTGCGCCCGAGGTTGAACATCCGCTCGATCAGGTAATCCGCGACGAGGGTCTTACCGACCCCGGTGGGGGCCGAGACCAGGACAGAACGGCCTTCCTCCACGTGCCGGATCGCCTCGACCTGGAAGGGATCCAGTCGGAAACCACGGTACTCCCGGATCTCCGCGGCCTCCTCTGCCACCCCATCTCCCGTCCCCTCCGCGGCCTCTCCGGCCTGGAACTCTCTTAGCCTCCAACCTGCAGACGCAGGGCCTTCCAGCCCCGTGTGCCCCTCCGACACGTATTCACGATAGAACAGGGCTGGCGAGATCTCGGCTGCGGTCTCAACAGCGGCAGTGGTGCGCCGCGAGACTCTAGCCTTCGGTAAGCGTCGCTCTCCATCGCGGACGCGAAATCTCATGGAATGTCTCCCACCAATCTCGTTAGTCTGGCCGGGGCCTGGCCTGGAGGGGCAGGCGACCAGCAATCGAGCAAGCGAGAGCCCGGAGGGCTGTGAGTGCCACTACCTGACAGTCCCGAAACCCGGCCGACAACTACCTGCGATCAGTTTTGACTGATGAACATCTTGAGTATACAGGTTATGGGAGGACGGCACAATCAACCGGTCGGTGCTGAGACCCGTCAGCTACCGCCTGTGTCCCAGGATGTTGTTGCCAGTGATTGTGATAATTGGTATGATATTGATGATGCTGCCGGGTCTCGAGGAGTGAACGTCCGTGCTGTTGGGTCCGTTGGCAGCCCGTGTGCTGGCTGCCGCCGATGATGACTCCTACCTCCGCTACCTTCTCTTCTCTGGGGCGCTCGTGGTCGCCCGGGCGCGGCCAGCGTCTTTCGCCCGGACTCGTGATGCGATCGAAGTGACTGGATCCGATATCGCCCAGTCCGCGCTGTGGCTCGGCGCACAGTGCCCATACTGCTCAAGTAGCGAACTGATCCGATGGGGCCTCTACCGAGGGAGGCAGCGCTACAGATGCAAACACTGTAGCAGGACCTTCAACGACTTGACTGGCACCGTCCTTTCCGGCACCCATCACCCAGGCAAGTGGGTTGATGCGTGCCAGATCATGCTTGAGGGCCGCTCCGTGAGGGACACTGCCCGCAGACTTGGCGTTTCCAAGAACACCGCGTTCGCGTGGAGGCACAAGCTTCTCTCCCGCCTCGTTCATCTCGACAAATGCGCCCAGGTAAGTGGGGTAGTTGAACTGGGACGCGTCCTATTCATGACGTCATACAAAGGATCGAGGAACATACGGGCCGAGGCGGGCAGGGAACCTCGACACACACGTCTCCCGTCCCCTCGGATTCTCGCCCCGCCCTCTGATAGGACGTGGGCGGTGTTCGCGGTCGACCGCAGAGGGGGTGCCATCTCGGCCGTGGTTCGCGGTGACGGTGGGCCGGACCTCTCCGAAACCCTCGCTCCACGGATTGCACAGGCCTCTTTCGTTTGCGTCGGCAGTCAGCCACGTCTTGTCGCCCTTGGAAAGGAACTGGGCCTGCGCATTGTGAGCAACCGAAAAGGAGACCCCGGCCAAAGCCGGGGACATCAACCAATCTCCAGTTCAATCCACCATACTCGCACCGTAGCCGCATTCGCCCACTGCTTCTGGGGCTGGATGAAGAGGTTCTGCGGCGTGGCTACGAAGTACCTCATCAACTACACCGCATGGTTCAGCGTCGTAGTACGTTCCGCTTGGACAGATCAGACGGCGGCAGCGAGCGCCATGCTTCTCGAGGCGGCGCAGGCGCGGTTTGAGTCAGGGTCCGGACCAACAGAATCTTGGGACAGAGTCTAGGTCTTGCGCAAGCCGCAGCCTCTTCCTATCCACCGGAGACGGGGGTCAGAAGCGTGACAACCTCCCCATCTCGCAGCACATGGCTCTTGGGCGCGACTGCCCCATCCACCACGACTCGCATGACTAGCTCGGACTTGATGCCGAGCGCGGCCAACATGTCGGATACGGTCTGGCCTTCCGAGAACTCGTAATCATATTCCTCGCGCTGGTCTGGGAAGAACTCGCGCGCATGCCCTCTGACTCTCACAGTGACTCTCATGGTCGCCCGACTTCACCTCGCTCGCCGTCGCCGCTGCCCGTCACGTTGCGCCCCCGGGCCTCTAGTAACCTTACAATATGCCCTTGGCGGTCAGGTCTTTCGCGCACTGATCCAGGCCGAGCTTCTCCAAGGTGTCCCGGGTGGGCTTCCCGTCCTGGTCCCACCCGCGCAGCCTGTAGTAGTCATCCAGAAGCTGGTCTAGCTGCTCGCGGGTTATGAGCTTCCCCGCTGATGGGCCGGTGGGCACTGGTTCCTCGTAGAACCGCGCCGGTGGGTAATCCCATGCCCGCCCGAATCCGGGGATTTCGAGAAGCGCTCGGGTCCTGGTGAGATTCCACACCCGGTCCGACGCTTCATACAGATCGTTCCAGGTGACCTTGCGCCCGGTCACGGCCTCGAACATGCCAGGGTAATTCTCGAGCTCGAACCCGATCTCAACCCACTGGAGCCTGCAGACGCCGATCAGGTCGAAGGCTGGACGGATTCTCTGGAGCTCGATGACTTTGGATGCCTTGGTGTCCAGGGTGTCGCGGCCTTTGGCGACGTCGTAGGTTATGGCCCAGGCGCGGTTGTGGTGCGCGCCGATGTCGGCGGTCATGTATGCGAGCATCATGGCGGGCGCCCACCGGGCTTCGTACCCGCTCCACTCGAGGCCTTTGACGTGGATGGCGAACTTATCCGATCCCCCGCCGAGTCTCTCGGAGGCGGTCTTGACCCCTTCAGCCAGCAGATCACCCACGCCTTCACGCCGCGCGATGATCCCCGCAAGGAACTCGAAGGAGTCGATATCTCCCCATTTGACGGGCCTTCCGAGTCTCTCCTCGGTAAGGATCCCGCGCTCGGCGCACTCGAGAGCGAATGCGATCACGTTTCCCCCGGAGATGGTGTCGAGGCCAAGCTCATCGCAGATGTAGTTCGCATAGGCCACTTCCTCGATGGCGCCTAGCATGCAGTTGCCGCCCACGAGAGCGATGGTCTCGTACTCGGGTCCTTCAACGTATACTTCCCTGTCTCCCACCTTGGTCTTACTGTACTTCCCGCACGGAGTCGGGCAGCAGAAGCACCCTTTGTCCGTGACTAGAATCCTTTCCTTCAGTGCGAACCCGCCTATCTTCTCGTGGCCGTCGAAGTAAGCGGTCCAGAAATTCTTGGTTGGAAAGGCCCCGACCTCGTTCACCCATGGGGTGACGCCGGAAGTACCGTAGGGAGTCCATTCCCTGAAGCCGGGCTTCTCAAAGCAGGCGTGGAACATGGCCCTGCCGTGCTCGAACACGCGCTCTGGGTCGGCTACGGGGATGGACTGGCTTCCACGAATCGCTATGGCCTTGATCTTCTTGCTGCCAAGCACCGCCGCAATTCCACACCTCGCGGCCTGTCTGCCGAAATCGTGGGTGATGCAGGAGATCTTCACAAGGTTCTCACCGGCGGGCCCGATGGCGGCGATCTGGAAGTCCTCGCCCAGATCGTCCTTCAACATCTTCTCGGCAGTAAGAGACCCTTTGCCCCAGTACTTGGAGCCTTCTCTGATCTCAACCTTGTCGTCATCTATCACGATGATCGATGGGGCCTTCGCGCTCCCTTCGATCACGATCGCGTCGTACCCCGCGTAGCGAATCTCCGGGGCGAAATGGCCTCCCATGTTGGCATCGCCGTGTATTCCAGTTGCAGGGGACTTCGCTCCGAACTGAACCTTCCCGCTCGCGGGCATGAAGATACCGGAAAGCGGCCCCGGGGCGATGACGACTTTGTTTTCGTCACCGAGCGGGTCCGCCCCGACCGGGACCTCATCGTAGAGGATCTTCGCAACGAAGCCACGGCCCCCGATGAAGTCATGCGCCATCTTCGGATCGAGAGGCTCGGTGTTCGCACACCTGGTGGTCAGGTTGATCCGGAGAATCTTGCCCATGTATCCGTAAGCCATCTCTAACTGCCCCCTTCTCCGGCATCTGCGTCGTAAATGGCCCCACGGGGACACATCTCAACACATGCCCCGCAGAGTATGCACTTCGAAGGCACGTCAGAGCCTTCGAAGGTGATCATCACGTTTTCTGGGCACTCCTGGACGCACTTCATGCACCCGATGCACAGCTCGGGGTCGATCCGGTAGGCTTCGCCTTCCATGGTAATGGCCTCAACGGGGCATACCTCAGCGCACTTCCCGCACTGGGTGCAGTAGCGTACCTCGTATTTGCCGGGGACGGGAAAACGCCCATCGATTTTGAGAAGGCCCTTCTTCGGATTGTTCTCACGGAAGACCGAGAGTGAACAGGCTACCTGGCACACCCTGCAGCCGGAGCAGAGTGAGTCCTTCACAGCGAGCCTCATCCCGAACGCACTCCCTTTCCGAGCCTGTTTGGGGCCAAGTCGCCCCGGCTGGCTCCTCATGGCTAATACGACACAGAGCTGTGCGATTCCTTCCCGCCCGGATGCTTCCAGCGAGACGAATCATTGACACCTGGATCGGAGTGAGGCTTGGGCGCAGGAGGTTGGCTCCAGGTTACGATCACTGGCGATGGGGTGTGGGTGCAGTGTGGCTTGGGTTGGGGTTTCGAGGCGGGGCCGGGCCGGCTGGGGAAGAGGGCTGGACCATGGTACGCTGGCCAACCACGCTCCAGCCCTGATGAGGCAGTCAAGGTGTGTCGCGCAACCCGACGTCACGGGCCACGGAGGCGAGCACGCGCCCAGACTCACGGAATCCGCGTTCCTCTTCGGGAGACAGCGGTATCTTGAGGACCCGTGAGACACCGGCGCGGGTTATGACGGCCGGGAGGGACAGGCATATGTCGTCCACCCCGTAGTGGCCTTTGGCGGGGACGGACACGGTCATCACCGCGTTCTCGTCGCGGAGGATCGCTCTAACTATGGCCGTCATGGCGAGCGCTATGGCGTAGTAAGTTGCGCCTTTGCGTTCTATGATGGCGTAAGCCGCCCCTCTTACCTGTTCGAAGATGTGATCTCGGATCTCGTCCTTGCATCCCCTTCCGCAGACAGGACAGTATTCATCGAGCTTGAGGCCGGCAACGTTGGCTGTGCTCCAAACCGGTACCTCCGAGTCGCCGTGCTCTCCGATGATGTATGCATGCACGTTGCCAGGCGCAATGTGGCAGTGACGGCTCAGGAGATGGCGGAACCGGGAACTGTCCAGAAGCGTGCCGGAGCCGACTATGTGTTCTTCGGGGAGTCCAGACAGTTTCATGGTGGCGTAAGTCATTATGTCGACCGGGTTGGTGACAACCAAAAGGATCGCCTCGGGACTGGCTTTCACGATTTCGGGGATTATGGAGCGGAAGATGTCAACGTTTCTCCGAACCAGGTCGAGCCTGGACTCGCCGGGTTTTTGGGCCACTCCAGCGGTGATGGCCACAATGTCTGACCGTGCGGAGTCCTCCCATCCGCCGCTCTGCACACGCACGGGGGGAACGAAGGAGGCGCCGTGGTTGAGGTCCATGGCCTGTCCCTCGGCCCTGGCGGCGTCCACATCCACCAGCACGATCTCGGACACCAGCCCGCTTATCATCAGGGTATATGCGAACGTCGACCCCACAAGTCCCGCTCCGACCACCGTAATCTTGTTCCTTCGCCGTCTGAGTCTCAGGTGCCGCATGCACTCGCTCCTTTCGGGGTTTGGCCCGGATGAGTTCTCATGTCCTCACCCTGCTATTTTCCCCTCAGACGAACGAAAAACGCGCCGCGGCTGACCTTACGGTCAGGGGCGGCGCGCTGCGCCCCGGGGCAATACTAGTCCTCTCCGGCCTCGAGGACGAAGTTCACAACGAACACTCCATTACGGGCGCCAACGTCGACGGTCTTGTTCTGTGTTGTGTATCCCTGCTTCGACGCCGTCACATCGTACCTGTCCAGTCGCACTGGCGGGACCGACCATGCTCCTGAGCCATTCGTTACAGTGGCGTAGGTTGGGTATCCAGCTGTCCTCGGCTTGACCTCAACCGCAGCGCCGGCGAGCGGCTGGCCTTCCACCTGGCCATATACCATCCCGCTCAGGCTGGCGTACCCGCCGAAGTATATCTCCAGACACCCGGTGGTGGTTAGGCACAGGCAAAGAACAGCCAGAACGAAAAAGGCTCGTTTCACTTTGTCGCGACCTCCAATCCGCAAACCTGCCGACCCCATCCGGGCCGGATCACGCCGGATTCTTTCGACACACATCGGGGGGCTCCTGCACGCTTCACATGTCCCCGATATTACACATGGCTCAGGCCCAGCCCCGCAGCTTCGTGCTCGTTCCCGCGAATCATGGAACCTATGGTCCCATACATCCCCACAGCTATCCAGGAATCGGCCCGGACCACCGCAAACCTGAGCCCAACTGTTCGCAGGATGTGCCCGAGTGCCATCTGCCCGCGGAGCAGGCCGATCAGGGCCTCATTGACGGCATGGTAGAGAGCGTGCAGTTCGCGGACGTCACGCTCGATTACGTTCTCCCGCAGCGACGCGGTCTCCACGGCGGAGATGACCTTCTCCAGTTCGGTGGCGCCAACACGCCCCGTACACATCCTCCAGTTCGCGGGGGCCTCAGTCCTGCCAGGCTCCTGGTCAGCACTTTCCGAAAGCGCCAGAAGGAGCGCCAGTCTGCCCGGAGCCGGCCCAGTCTGCTCCATGAATACGTCCTCCATTTCAACTCACGCGTTCGGCTGCACAAGTGACAGGAATCACCCCAGCCGTCCTGTTCACAGCCTTTCGAACCTCGCCGTGAAATGCCTGAGGACCGGCGCCTCATAGGTCAGCCTCAGCCCTCTCACGGATCCCCGTCTTTCGAGGATGGCTTCGAACGCGCGTGCTACACAGTCCATGTGACGGTCGGTGTAGACCCTTCTCGGAATGGCGAGTCGAACCAGCTCGAGCTTGGGATAGATGGCGGCTCCTGTGGCTTCGTCCTTTCTCCCGAACGCACAGGCGCCGAGTTCCACACTCCTGATCCCGCCCTCGATGTACAATTCTACCACAAGTGCCTGCCCTGGGAATTCGCTCTGCGGGAGGTGGGGAAAGAGCTTGAGGGCATCCACATAGACCCCGTGTCCACCCGGCGGGGTGATGATCGGGACTCCACGCCGGGCGAGTTCGTCCGCCAGGTAGTGCACCTGCCCGATGCGGTTCTCCAGGTAGGTCTCGTCGAGGACCTCCGAAAGTCCTTGTGCCAAGGCCTCAAGGTCCCGCCCGGCAAGGCCGCCGTAGGTTATGAACCCCTCAAATGGGATCTGCCACTCAATCGCCCGCCTGTACATCCTCTCGTCCGCGAACGCGAGGAAGCCACCTATGTTGACGAGACCGTCCTTCTTCGCACTCATCAGGCAACCGTCTCCGTAGGAGAACATCTCCCGGGCAATCTCTGCGATGCTCTTTTCGTCATACCCGGGCTCGCGGGTTTTGATGAAGTAGCAGTTCTCCGCGAACCGGGCGCAGTCGAAGAAGAGTGGAATTCCGTGTTTTCTTGCGAGCGAACTCGCGGCACGGATGTTCGCCATGGACACGGGCTGCCCGCCGTTGCTGTTGCACGTGACCGTCATAAGCACAAAGGGAATCCTGTCTCGCCCATGCTCGGACATCTCGCGCTCGAGCGCTTCGAGGTCGATGTCGCCCTTGAACGACTCCGCGCTTTCCGTGACATACCCTTCTGCGCGCACGAGATTCACTGGCTCCGCCCCACGCAGCAGTATGTGCCCTTCGGTCGTGTCGAAATGCATGTTTCCGAGGACCCGATCTCCCGGCTTAACCATCATGGTCATGAGGATGTGCTCGGCGCCTCTCCCCTGATGGGTCGGGGCAACGTGCGGGTACCCCATGATGCGTTCCACGGTTTCCCGGAACCTGAAGAAGCTCTTGCTCCCAGCGTAAGCTTCGTCGCCGATCATCAAGGCCGCCCATTGCGCATCACTCATGGCGCAGGTCCCGCTGTCCGTCAGAAGGTCGATGTACACATCCTCCGACTTCAAATTGAACACATTGAAGCCAGCATCCTCTACGAGTCTCTCCCTCTCGGCCCTTGAGGTCATCCTGATCGGCTCGACAACTTTGATTCGATAAGGCTCGGCATAGGAGTCTCTTGGTCTCAAGAAGCCACACTCCCCTCGATCATTCATCGGCAGTTGTGCCCGGCTTGTCCATGCCCACCCGGCAAAGAAAAGGGGGACCCCGGCGCCGGCTATCCGGCGCACGGAACCCCCTAACGTCTCATGCCTATGGGCCCATGTCGAGATTCTCCGCCCAGATCCGATTTCCTTCCTTGGGGCAGAGCTGAGGCGATCCGGGCACAACGAAGCGGGCGAGCACCCGCAACCCGGGACCCGCCCGCCCAGCTAGCTCTCGTTCGTTCGGTCTGAGCCTACGGAGACAGCCTTCCTAACCCGAAGCCCTTCGCGCCTCCGCTCCCGAGGCCGGAGGCGTAGATAGTGCTCCCGAACTGGATGTTCATCGCTGACATTTTCCAGCCAGTGCTCATGGGGACCAGCTCGATGGTGATCTTGCCCCGGTCACTAGGATTGCCGTGGGCCCACCAACGGTCGCCGGGCACGCTGTCTGCTCTCTCGTACACCTCGAATTTAGCGACAACCGTGGCCTTGGTGCGCGGGACGAAAGCGATCGTCAACCCGTTGGCGTTTTCTCTCGTGTCCCAGGCATCGGGGGCGACTGGAGTGACTGGGTGATCGAAGTCCAGCCGCATCTCATAACCACCATCATCCCGGAACATCTGCTGGTTGATGGCGTCTGATTCGACCTCTCCGCGGAGCTTCGTCTTGTCTTTGGAGTAGGTGAGCCCGCCTTCCTCAATCGTGAGGATGAACCCACCGGCAAGAACACCGTCTCCGCACATCCCGTTGACATCGTATGCCTCGACCGCCTCTATCCAGTCTCCGACGGCTTGGAGAACGAGCGCCGTCTCTGCAGCCTCATTCCACGGGCGCTGCAGTGAGCAACCGGACAGCACGATCACCATGGCCACTATCGACGCCAAGGCTGCTATCCTCTTCGCCATGATGGCGTAACCTCCTTTGCTAGCGTTTCAGGTTCGGCCGCTTGAACTCCCGGGAGGGGGCATCCGCCCCCGCCCGGGATCTCAGAGATCGCCCAGATTACCACGGGCGCAGGCGGCCAAATCCGAATCCGCTACGCTCCGTCGTTACCGTATAGACGTAGCTGGCGCTATCATCACCGACACAGATCCCAACGACCATCACGCGCAGTTCGAGTTCGATACCCACCGGTGCCGGGAAGTCGTCCACATCGAGGAGGATGTAGAACTTGGTCTCGTTTCCGATCTTGCCGACTTCCACGACCTTCTCCTCGTCGAGCTTCACTCCGTTGATGAGCACTTCGACGGGTGCATCATGCAGGTTCATTACCATGAACATGATCGTCGAGATCAGGTTGATGTCGTACTCGCCAGGTGCCGGCATCAGCCTGCAGATCACAGGGAGCACGACCGTGACGGTCGGGAACTCCACCACCACTCCCTCGTTGCCGAGGAGGTCGATAGCTTTCACGCGCAACACGTGAGCTCCTAGAGATTGCGACGACGATGGTGTGTGTTCGGCGAGGCTTCCGTCTCCGGGCAGCCATTTCCAACCGTCGTTGTCTATCTGGATCCAGTACCCCTTTACGCCAACGCCGGCATCGGCCGCGGTCCACTTCCAGGTCGGAGTGGTATCGTTGGTGTCGTAGGGTTCAGTGGGCGAGACGATGGTCACTACCGGCCCAGTCCGGTCTACGGTGGTAGACACCACGTTCGACTCGGCGCTCTCGTTTCCGGCTTCGTCATAGGCAACTACCTTGCCCCGGATGACGTCGCCGTCCGCGGCACCGCTGATGTCGACCGTGTAGGTCTGAACCGTAAGGCCGGTCACTGTGGTCCAGGTGGCTCCACCGTCGAGGCTGTAGCTGAAGTCATACTTGACTGCGTCAGTCACAGCCGACCAGATGAACGTCACGCTGTCTTCGTTCGTATACTCGGGCAGCGCCGTCATCTCCGGAGCCGCCGGATCGGTCGTGTCTATTACCACGTACCCTGCCTCGGACCTCGCGCTCTCGTTGCCAAGTGCGTCGATGGCGGTTACCTGCAGGTAGTGAGTGCCCTCGGGCAGGTTCGACGACGTATACGTAGGCTCAGTCACGAAGCCCTTGTCAACCTCGTCCTCGAAGACGCGGTACTTAGCTGCGTCATCCACAGCGCCCCACGTCCACACAGGGTTCTGGTTGTTGGTCGGGCTCGTGGTCTGAGGCATCCCGGGCACCGCCGGAGGCGTGGTGTCGATGACTACCGCCGCGAACGCCACCTCAGCGCCAACGTTGCCCACGTTGTCCACTGCCTTGACCTTCAGCACGTGAGCGCCGTCGGCCAGGTTGGACGCAGGGGTGAACGAGGTGCCGCGAGTCTCGAACGGCAGCTCGCTGTCGAGAGTGACTATGTAGAAGTCGACTCCGGACAGACCATCGTCATCGCCGGACCACTCCCATGTGGGCCGCGGGTTATTGGTCGGGCTCGCAGGCGTTGTGACTGCGCTCACCACAGGTCCGGTGCGGTCGACTATCGTCGATACCTCATCCGACCAATCGCTCACGTTGCCGACAGCGTCATAAGCCCTTACCTTCGCTGTTACCTCGTCGCCGTCCGCAGCCAAGCTGATGTCGATGTTCAGCATGTGAACAGGGATGTCAGTCACTGTGGCAGGCGTTCCGGCTATGCTGTATTCCACTTCGTACTTGACCGCGCTGTCCACTGCAGTCCAGATCAGCGCGCCCTCGTAGGCGTTGGTGTATGCCGGCAGAGGCAGCATCTCAGGAACCGCAGGAGCAGTCAGGTCGATCACTACGTAGCCGGCTTCCGACCTCGCGCTCTCGTTGCCAAGTGCGTCGATGGCGGTTACCTGCAGGTAGTGAG
>JANLFS010000070.1:0-10379 GCA_024655925.1 Bacillota bacterium
CCCGGGCCTTGGGTCCCAAGGCCCGGGGAGTCACGTTCCGAGTAGAGGCCCGTTTTTGAAGTGTATAAATTCCTTCCGCCTTTCCGTCGATAATGATAGTGCCAGACTGTCCGTCCGTAGACACGGCCGGGGAGGTGGAGGATCAGGGAAATGGGCCTGCTGCAAAGGACGGATGAGAGCAGGGGGAGCGCCGGGGGGCCTTCGAACGGAGAAGGCCCGTCCGCGCGGCCAGGCGTTCTTCAGGTCTTTTGCCTCGGACAGTTCCGCATAGTCCGGGCCGGCGAGACCGCGCCGATATCCACCGACTATGGGCGGGCCGGTTGGCTTGCGTTCAAGTATCTCCTCGCCAACTGGGGCAGGCAAGTTCCCACCTCTGATGTTGTGAGGCTCGTCACTTCAGGAGCGACGGATGGCGCCGCCCTCTGTGATCCCATGGGGCACACCCGCGGCGAGGTCGCTGCAGTCAACGACATACTGAGGAGCCCGGACCTGAGCGGGTCGGCTCCAGTTACTTACATCGCCTGGTCGGATGATTACTGCTCGCTCTTGTCTGATGGCTCCATCTGGCTCGACGCCGCAGAGTTCGAGACCGAATGTGAGGAAGCACGGGGCCTCGCCGGAACAGACCTTGAGACTGCGGCGAGGCTTTTCGAGCGGGCGTTATCTCTCTACCGAGGGGACTTTCTTCCGGATCATTCAGGTGACACATGGGCCAAGGCCCGGCGCGAGCACTACCGACAGATCCTTCTGGAGACCGGGGGCCTGGTGGCCAGGAAATTTCAGTTCAGCCAGGATTACGTACAGGCCAGACGGGTACTGAAGAGGATGGGCCAGATCACGGTTCTTCCCCAGGGGCTCGAGGATCTCTTCCGGTACCTGGAGGACCTAGTCTCTGAGGAGTCAGGCGCACTCTGCCGCGCGCTTGAACCCCCTCTCGAGCCGCGGGGGGCGCTCCTGTGTAATCGGGCCACCTTCTTCAAGCTCCTGACTCTCGAGCGCCGGAGGATTGCCAGGGGAGGGGGAGAAGCGTCGGTTGTCGTGTTCGAAGTCACGTTGCCGGGGGCGCTTGCGAACCACCTGCGCGAGGCGGGGGACGGAGCCCAGAGGGTAGCCGGCTCTTTGCTTAGAGCGAGCGACGTCTTATGTAGGCTCGATGAGAGCCATTTCGCCGTGCTCCTGACGGGAACGGGCCCTGACGCTGCAAGAGCGGCCGTGGGCAGAATCAGGCTGGCGTGCCAGAAAGACTTCAGCACCATGGATGCTGTGATCACAGCGAGGGTAGGGCCGGCGTAGGCCCGGCGCGACGAAGAGAGTACGGCAGGAGAAACCCGGTTCATGCGAGAATAGCCCATCACCACGCGATGTAGGTGATGGGCTTGTCTATTCTGGAGCAGATCCGCGAGTCCCCAATCATAGCCGCAGTCAGGGACACGCGTGCCCTCGGGCGCGCGCTCGAGTCACCTATCCGCGTGGTGTTCCTTCTGACGGGGGACATCAACGGCGCTGAAGAGATCACGACGGCAGTTCGCAAGGCAGGCAAGGCGGTCCTGGTCCACCTCGATCTCATGGAGGGTCTCGGCAAGGACAGGGCGGCTATCAAGTTCGTGGCCGGGGTGATCAGACCTGACGGGGTGATAACCACCAGGGCGAATTTGATCGGGGCGGCGCGCGGAGAGGGTCTGTTTACGGTGCAACGCGTGTTCATGCTGGATTCCCAGTCTTTCCAGACCGCCGTGGCCACGGTGCGGGGCACGGGCCCCGATGCAGTAGAATGCCTGCCGGGTATCATCCCTCGAGTCATCGGTGAGCTTGCGCGTGCAATGCCTGTCCCGATCGTGGCGGGAGGCCTCGTCAAGACGGTCGACGAAATCCAGAATGCCCTCCGGGCGGGGGCGGCAGGCGTTTCTGTAAGCAACGCAGATTTGTGGTATCATGTAGGTGTTGGGAGAGATCCGGGTCCCACTCTTTTGCGGAGATCGTAGGAGGCAAGGCAGTCTTTTCCCGGATTGTGGGATGAAGCCGCCCGCCTGCCCCGGCACCCGGGCCCACCTCCGCCGAGAGGGGCAGAGGGAACCGGGTCAGGTGGGCACAAGACAACCGAACAGCCGGGGACAGAGATTTGGAGAGAGTCCCGACTCGGGCCGCGCGCAGCTCGTAGGCCCGGGCCAGGGCTTTTCTTATTCCCTGCCCACGCAGCGCCGTTGCTTGCTGTGAAGGTGCATCGTGGACCTGCACCTTCCGGCCTCGCGGCGGGGGCGGCACTTTGGGAGGTGGCGGAAGATGCAGAAATACATCCTCGCGCTGGATCAGGGTACCACGAGTTCCCGGGCGATCCTGTTCGATCGGGCCGGGACGAATGTGGCCATGGCTGGCCAGGAGTTCCCGCAGATCTATCCGAGGCCCGGGTGGGTCGAGCACGACCCGGGGGACATCTGGAACTCTCAGATCGCCGTGGCCAGGGAGGTCCTCGATCGGGCGAGGGTCGGCCCGGAGAGTGTCGAGGCAGTGGGCATCACAAACCAGCGGGAAACCACCTTGGTCTGGGAGCGCAAGACGGGAAAGCCCGTGGCAAACGCCATCGTGTGGCAGTGCCGGAGGACCGCATCAACATGCGACCAGTTGAAGGCGGGGGGGCTTGCCGAGAGCATCAGAGACCGGACGGGCCTCGTGGTCGACGCGTATTTTTCCGGCACCAAGGTGAAATGGATGCTCGAAAGCATCCCCGGGCTGCGCACGCTGGCCGAGCGTGGAGATGTCCTCTTTGGGACAGTGGACACGTGGTTGCTCTGGAACCTCTCCGGCGGGACTGTCCACGCCACTGACTACTCCAACGCCTCCCGGACCATGCTGTTCAACATACACACACTGGACTGGGACGATGATATCCTCCGGGAGCTGGGAATCCCGAGGACCATGCTTCCCGAAGTTAAGCCCTCGAGCTGGGTCTATGGGAAGACGGCGCGCGCGCTTTTCGGCCGGGAAATCCCCATTGCCGGGGACGCCGGTGACCAGCAGGCCGCACTCTTCGGACAGGCGTGCTACTCCCCGGGGGCTGCGAAGAACACCTACGGGACCGGGTGCTTCATGCTGATGAACACGGGAGAGCGAGCGGTGCCTTCGGCGAACAGGCTTTTGACTACCATAGCGTGGGGCGTCGATGGAAGAGTCGAATATGCCCTGGAGGGAAGCATCTTCGTCACTGGCGCGGCGGTCCAGTGGCTCCGAGACGAGCTCGGGCTGATCAGCTCGGCAGCCCAGTCCGAGCAATGTGCGAGGAGCGTTCCGGACACCGGCGGCGTGTACCTGGTGCCCGCATTCGTGGGACTGGGGGCCCCATACTGGGACCAGTACGCACGAGGGACTATCGTCGGCATCACAAGAGGGACAAAGCGGGAGCATATTATCCGGGCTACTTTGGAGTCTATCTGCTACCAGACTCGAGATGTCCTCGAGGCCATGGCGCGCGACTCAGGAATCAGTCTTGCCCAACTCAGGGTGGACGGCGGCGCGGTGCGAAACGACTTTCTCATGCAGTTCCAAGCCGACATCCTGGGGGTTCCGGTCCACCGGCCCAGAGTGACTGAGACCACCGCACTGGGTGCGGCTTACCTCGCGGGGCTCGCAGTGGGGTTCTGGACGAACCGGACAGAGATCGCCGCCAAGTGGCAGGTTGAGCGGGAGTTCTCCCCGTCCATGCCGGTGGAGCGGCGCGAGCAGCTCTACGCCGGGTGGAAGCGCGCGGTGGAACGGTCTCTCCACTGGGAGCAGGAGCAGTAGGCAGGAGTGAACCCTGGCATTTGGGCGGTGTGCTTGGACGACACGGAGGTGGGCACGATGCGGGGATACGATGCTGATGTAGTAGTTGTTGGGGCGGGCGTGGTCGGATGCGCCATCGCCCGGGAACTCGCCAGATACGATGTGCGGGTGATCCTGGTGGAAAAGCAGGCGGACGTCGCCACGGGGACCACTAAGGCAAATACCGCCATTGTACATGCCGGGTACGATGCAGATCCCGGCACCTGGAAGGCGAAGCTCAACGTGAGGGGGACTGAGCTCTACCCCGCCCTTGCCGCCGAACTGGGCGTGTCCTTCAAGAACACCGGGTCGTTCGTAGTCGCCCTCGCCCCGGAGCAGGTGGATCACTTGCTTGAACTGAAAGCCCGGGGCGAGCGGAATGGAGTGCCTGGGCTTGAGATCATATCAGGCGATCGGCTCCGAGAGCGGGAACCGGCCGTGAGCCGGGATGCGGTGGCGGCCCTTTGGGCTCCGACCGCGGGCATAACCTCCCCGTGGGAACTGGCCATAGCATGTGCGGAGAACGCGGTTGAGAACGGGGTCGAGCTGTTGCTGGACTCGCCGGTTCTGGGGATGCAGGTGGCGGGCGGGAGGATCGTGACTGTCTCCGTGCCCGGCGCGACAATCCGGACGAGGTTCGTGGTGAACGCGGCGGGGGTCGACGCGGACGCGGTCGCGCGCATGGCCGGGCAGGACGATTTCTCGCTCGCCCCGAGAAAAGGGGAGTACTACGTGTACGACAGGCGCATCGGAGATTTCGTCAGGACGCCTCTCTTCCCGGTCCCTACAGCCGTGTCCAAAGGCATACTCGTCGCCCCGACCGTCGACGGAAACCTCCTGGCTGGCCCCAACTCACAGGAGGTGGAGGATTGCCACGACTTGGGCACCACCTTATCCGGGCTCCAGGAAGTGCTGGCCGGGGCGACCAGGCTGGTGCCGACCCTGCCGATCAGGGACTCTATCGCCACTTTCGCCGGGCTGCGCGCGATCGCAAGGCCAGGCAACGACTTCGTGATCGGGCCGTCTCCTGCTGCTCCAAACCTTATAAACGCCGCAGGCATGCAATCCCCTGGCCTCACCGCTGCTCCTGCCGTCGCTCTGGTGGTACTTGACGCCCTCTCCGATGCGGGGCTTGACCTCATACCGAAACCCGATTTCAACCCATACCGGGCCCGGCCGATCCGGTTCAGCGAGCTCTCCCGGGAGGAACAGGCGAGGCTCGTAGCCTCGGACCCCAGGTGGGGCCAGATCGTCTGCAGATGCGAAACGGTCACCGAGGCCGAGATCGTGGATGCGCTTCACCGGCCAGTCCCGTGTACCACGGTGGATGGAGTGAAACGAAGGACTCGGGCGGGCACAGGCAGGTGCCAGGGAGGGTTCTGCGGTCCCCGGGTGGTTGCACTCATCGCACGTGAGCTCGGGATGGGAATGGACGAGGTCACCAAGAAAGGCGGGATGTCGCGCGTCCTCGCCGGCCGGACCAAAGACCCTCTGCTCGGCCAGGAGACCGGCGTGGGCGCAGAGGAGCGGGCCCGAGAGGAGGTGATGTCCCGTGCGTGAGATCGAGTGCGATGTCGCGGTGATCGGGGCTGGCCCTGCGGGACTTGCAGCTGCGGCCAGGGCCAAAGAAGCCGGGGCAGGCCGGGTCATACTGATGGACCGCGACCGTGAGCTTGGAGGCATCCTTCAGCAATGCATACACAACGGCTTCGGCCTACACTTGTTCGCCCGGGAGCTGACCGGGCCGGAATATGCGGACCACTTCATCCGTGCTGCCCGCGACGCCGGCGTGGAAATCATGCTCAATACTATGGTGTTGGAGCTCGGCCGGGACCGGCGCATATGGGCCATGAACCGGGTCGACGGGATGATGGAGATCAGGCCGAAAGCGGTGGTACTCGCCATGGGGAGCAGAGAGAGAAACCGCGGGGCGGTCACGATACCAGGTACCCGGCCCGCGGGGGTGTTCACCGCCGGAGCGGCCCAGAGGTTTGTGAACATGGAGGGGTTCATGCCCGGGAAGCGGTTCGTGATCCTGGGGTCGGGTGACGTTGGCCTGATCATGGCGCGCAGGCTGACCTGGGAAGGAGCGAAGGTGGAGGCTGTGCTCGAAATCCTGCCGTTCGCGAGCGGCCTGACGAGGAACGTGGTTCAGTGCCTGAACGATCAGAACATACCGCTCTACCTTGGCCACACAGTGGTGGATGTCCACGGTGAGGAACGCGTCGAGGCTGTGACGGCGGCGAGAGTGGATGAGAGCTTCCGGCCGATTCCGGGCACCGAGCGGGATATCCCCTGCGACACACTGCTGCTGTCGATTGGGCTCATACCCGAGAACGAGCTAACCCGGGGCGCTGGCGGGAACATCGACCCTGTGACCGGAGGCCCCGTGGTAACTGACGAGATGGAGACCTCGATCCCAGGCGTTTTCGCCTGCGGCAACGTGGTCCACATCCACGATCTTGTAGATAATGTGACCCGCGAAAGCTGGCTTGCGGGAGAGGGTGCTGCGAGGCTGGTCACCGGAGGCCAACCCGTCGGGCCCACGATCCGCACCACAGCAGGGGAGGGGATCCGGTACGTGGTCCCGCACATACTCCACCTGGCCAACCTGGCGGAGAGAAAGGTCACCTTGTTCATGCGAGTGAAGGCTCCTGCTGAACACGTCCGGATTGAGGCAGTTGTAGGGGGGACAGTAGTACACAGCCAGCGAGAGCGGGTGGTGAGGCCGGCGGAGATGGTCAGCGTGACTCTGCCGCCCGGACGAATGCCTGCGAACTCGGCGGCCGAGGAGATGGTCCTGCGGGTGGCTCCTGAGAAAGATGAGCGCGTCAAGGAGCCGGGCACGGCAGAGCCCATGCCGGGCGAGACGGCCCGCACATGTGGAGGTGGGGTCAGGTGAGCGAGATGCGCGAACTCACGTGCATAGTCTGCCCCATAGGATGCAAACTCCGGGCGACTGTGGAAGGAAAAGAGGTCCTCGAAATCGAAGGGAACACTTGTAAGCGTGGGCTGGCGTACGGGATAGACGAACTGCGCGCCCCAAAGCGGACCGTCACGTCCACTGTCCGGGTGGATGGAGGGTTCCTCCCGCTCGTCCCAGTCCGCACTGAGGCCCCGGTGCCCAAGGAGAAGATCGGAGAGATAATGCGCCAACTTGCCACAGTCAGAGTCCCTGCCCCGGTCGCGATCCACCAGGTCATACTGGCCAACGCAGCTGGAACTGGGGTGAACGTGGTGGCGAGCCGGGACATGGAGGCGAGAGACGACCTATCGTGAAAAGCTTACCTGGTTGTTACGAATGCAGCATAGATCAGCTCAAGAGGTTGTGCGCCAACGTCCCTTGCGACGATGAACAACGCCGGCGAGTGATTGCGCGGGCGCGCGATGAGTCCTCCAAGGTTCCGCTGGACCGGCCCCCGGCGGAGATATCCAATGTCTGTTACCGTATCGCCGCGGAGATGCTCGGAGACGATGACCTGTATAGGGAGGAGAAAGCCGCCCACAACAGGGCGGCGATGCGGTTGCTCCCGGACATGCGCCGTATGCTCGATGAATCAGAGGACAGGCTTGCCCTCGCCGTTCGCCTTGCGGTCGTCGGCAACCTCCTGGACCTGGCGCTCGTGAATCCCCCCACGCCCGAGGAGATCCTCCAGAGGGCACGATCGACGACTCTCGCGATCGACCACTCCCACCAACTCGTGTCGGACCTCAAGACCATGCGCGAACTGCTCTACATCTGCGACAACGCAGGCGAGATAGTCTTCGACATGCTCCTGGCTGAGGAGCTCGCGCGGGCGACCGGTGCGCACACAGTGTTTGCGGTCCGCGGAGGACCCGTAATGAACGATGCGACCATGGACGACGCGCTCGAGGTGGGGCTGGACAAGGTCGGCCGAGTGGTCACGACCGGTTCGAGTTACCTTGGGGTCTCCTACGAGCACTCCTCGCCCGAGTTCGGGGACCTATTGCGAAACGCCGGGATGGTTCTGGCCAAAGGCCACGCGAATTTCGAGACCATGCCCGACGGGCACCCCAGGACCTATCATCTTCTGACCGCCAAGTGTGAGCCGGTAGGGGCGGAACTCGGCGTCAGCGTGTTCGACTCCGTGTTGTGGAAGCGGCCTTCGGCGGTTCCCACGTAAAGCGCCCCCGGGACCGGGCACGAAGATACGCAGTCCATACACGCGGCGCAGGTTGCTCCGGGCGAGACGCGCCTGTCGACGGGAAGCTTCACCGGGCAGACCCGCGAGCACTCTCCGCAGTTGATACAGAGCTCAGGATCGCGCCGCACCTTGAAGATGGCCAGAGGCTGGATAAGCGATATCACGGCTCCCAGAGGGCAGAGAAACCTGCACCAGAAGCGGTCAACGAGGAACATGCCTGCGAGGACCAAGACAGTGGTGCCCCACACGATCGCCCCGATCGACGACGGACTGAAGATCCAGTACAGTCCGAAGATGGCACGATACGGGTCGAAGTTCGCGAAGACGAGCGTCCCCAGCCTTGCAGTTTCAAAGAGCACCGCGCCCAAAACCACGAATCTGAGAAGCCCCAGGTACCGGGAGACGCCATTCGGGATCCCAATCTCTCCTATCCGAAGACGCTTGCGGACAGATGTCAGGAGGTCGGAGAGCGTTCCCATCGGGCACATCCAGCCGCAGAACGCACCCCCAGCCAGCAGCACCGAGACCCCGAGCCCCGCGAGAAGCACCACGTTGGAAGCGTGGGTTTTCGGCACGTACCGACCCATGGTAACGAGGTTCCAGAACGTTGCCACACCGCCCATGGGGCAGAGAGAGTCCAAAGACGCCACCCGACTCGCCGAACCGATTGAATGAAGCACGCTGCGGTAGACTATGAAGGCGAAGAACGCGAACTGCACAGTCCGCCTGATTAGACTGTCTCGTCTCCAGTTCACCAGGTCGCCCACCTCGTTCCGTTATGAAGATGTAATCCTATCGGGACTTGGACTTCAGGATTCTCTCCACGGCTGCCCGCACATCGCTGGTCTCGACCCCGTGGGCCTCGTTGATCTGCCTCAGGCTTAAGCTGGGGTTGACATCCGCGGGGAGTCCCGCCTCAGAGATGAGAAGCTCAAGCGGAATCCCGAATGTCCGGCTCAGCTCGTGGAGCGTCATCCTTCCCTTGATGTCCGAGGGAGAGGCGGCGCTCTCGGGTCCTGCTCCGGTGCCCTGGGCTCCGCGCGCCGTGCCTTGGCCTGCACTTTCCGCCCCAGGACCCGCGCCGCTGCCTTGCCCACCCGTGGTGCTGCCAACAGAGTCCGCCCCGGATGGGGCTGCGGTTCCTGCCGTCGAGCCCTCACGGACCCCCTGAGCCTGCAACCTGCCCACGGCCTCGCGGACATCAGAGACTTCGAAACCTGGCACGTCTTTCTCCAGATTGCTCATGCGCACCGCGGTGTCGACAGCCTCGGGAAGTCCCAACTCCCTGATCAACGCTTCCAGAGGCAACCTCGTCCACCCGGCGACCTCTGTAAGGCTCATCCAGCCCTTGAGATCATCGGGTCCAAGAGCCTGCGAATCCGAGGCCAGCACCGGCGCCCTGCCTGTCGTGCTCCAGGTTCCGGTCACCACTCCCATGCCGACCACCCCGAAGAAAGCGATTACTGCGATCAGCGGGACTGCAAGATGGTGGAGCCTCACCACAAACCATTCTCCTTCCGCGACTGGAATGGTCGATGCGTCCTGCCGGGTCTTCGGGCAGGGCGCAGACTCACCTATGATAGGTGATGCTGCAAAAGGGGAGTTTGTTCGAACGGACGGGACTGGGGGACCTGATGGGAGTGCTGAGGCGGGACACACGGCCTCAGACGGCCCCGGCGCCTGTGGCCCGGTGGTTCTCAGCTATTTAACGTGGTGCACTTTCAGTAGGTTCGTCGTGCCCGGCACTCCGAGGGGCACGCCGGCTGTCAGCACGATCAAGTCTCCGTCATGGACGAAGCCGGCCTTGCGCGCCCTCTCCACGGCCATGTCTATCATCTCATCCGTGGTTGATATGGGGTCGCCCAACAGAGGGTAGACTCCCCAAAGCAGACTGAGGCGACGGGCGGTGGCGGGGTCGGTGGTCACCCCCACTATCGGGGCGTGGGGCCTGTACTTCGCCACCATCCTCGCGGTCCAGCCGGACTGGGTGGACGTGATGATGGCAGCGGCGCCCAATTCCGCCGCCACTTGAACTGTTGCGTGGCCTATCGCGTCCGTCACGGCTGTGTTGAGAGGGCCTTCCTCGTGCGGGACAGGTTGATTGTAGCAGAGTGCAGCCTCAGTGCGCTCCGCGATACTCGCCATGATGCGTACTGCTTGCACAGGGTACTTCCCACTCGCAGTCTCTCCGCTCAGCATCACGGCATCTGTGCCGTCGAATATGGCATTCGCCACATCACTCACTTCCGCCCTGGTGGGGCGGGGGTTTCTCATCATCGAGTCCAGCATCTGAGTGGCAGTGATTGCCGGTTTGCCGAGCCTACGGCACTTGGAGATCATCTCCTTCTGGATTATCGGCACGTCTTCAGCGGGCAATTCCACTCCAAGGTCTCCCCTGGCCACCATCAGCCCGTCGCA
>JANLFS010000070.1:10389-16084 GCA_024655925.1 Bacillota bacterium
TCGCAGACCTCCAAGATGGAGTCGAGGTTGTCGAGACCCTCCTTGTTCTCGATCTTGGCGATGATGGGGATGCTCGCCCCCAGTCCCCGGATGAACTCCCTGATCTCTTGTATGTCAGATGGCTTACGTGTGAACGACGCTGCGATCAAGTCAACCCCATGCTCCACGCCGAACCGGAGGTCCGCTTCGTCCTCGGGCGACATGGCAGGGAGATCGACACACTTCCCCGGAAGGCTGAGTCTCTTCCTGCTGCCGAGCGTCCCTCCGACAACCACCCGGCACGCAACCTCTTTTGCACGAACTTCCTCAACGGCCAGCTCGATCAGGCCATCATCCAGCAGCAGCCTATCACCTTGGGCCACGTCCTCCGGCAGCCGCGAATAGCTCACGCTCACCTTCTCCTTGCTGCCCATGACACGCTCGATCGTGAGAACGAAAGAGTCTCCCCTCTCGAGAGTCGCCGAGCCTCCAGAGAAGGTTCCTATCCTGATTTCGGGGCCTTTGGTATCGAGGAGCACCGGAACGTGTTTGCCGGATTCGCCCGACGCTGCCCGAACCTCACGGATCCGCGCAAGATGTTCTTCGTGGGTTCCATGAGACAGGTTGAGGCGGGCCACGTCCATTCCCGCGGCCATAAGGCTCCTGATAGCCTCCGGGGATTCGCTCGCCGGTCCGATCGTGCACACTATCTTTGTCTTGCGCAAGGAGTCCACCCCCGCAAAGACGATATCATGGAACGGGGCGCAGGGGAAGCCCACTTAGGAACAGAATATGCCGTTGGGCATCATACAGGTCGGAGGCGAGGCGTGGTGGGTTGGTTCATATCCGCCCTTCTGGCGGCATTTTTCTGGGGAATTGCTCCCATCTTCGGGAAACTGGGGCTTACGAAAGCCGATCCTCTCACCGCACTGACTGTTCGGACCCTCGGGGTGGCTGCGGCCCTCGTGGCCATCAACGCATTTGGGCAGAAAGCAGGTGCCCTTCGAGGTCTGCCTCCCAAGGCATGGATATTCCTCCTGCTGGAGGGCATGTGCGGTTCCCTGCTTGGCCACTACGCTTACCTCTACGCGCTCAAGCACGGGGCCGCGTCTGCGACTGTGCCCGTGACTGCGTCGTTCCCTATTGTGACCATGATAGCGGCCGTAATCCTTCTCGGTGAGAGGCTGACGATCGGGAAGGCCATTGGGGGTGCCTTGGTCGTGCTGGGGGTCTTACTGATCAGGACATTGTAAGCTTCATGAGATACCCAGGTGAAGGATTTGCCGGGTCGGGGTCGAAACTAACAAGCATACCTGGCTGCTCTCCATTATTCAATCATGGGAGGTTGTAAGACCTTGAAGAGACTGATGGCAACGAAAGTCGTGGTGGCACTTGTGGCATTGGTGTTGCTGGCAACCCCTGCACTCGGAAAGACCGGTCCGATTGTTCTCAAGCTCAGCCACCTCAACGCGCAAAAGCCTTTCGAAGTGGCCACGGCCGCGATGGCGCAGGTCTTCAAGACCATGGTGGAGGAGAACACGAACAAGGGGATCGTTGTGGAGCTCTATCCTGCGGGGACTTTGGGGAACGAGCGGGAGACGATGGAGCAGGTGCAGGCTGGCATTGTCCAGAGCTACATCGCGTCCGGCGGCGGAATGGCGGTGTTCTACCCGCTGATGTCCGTCGTTGACATCCCTTTCGCGCTCCCCAACTACAATGTCGCGTATCAGGTCTATGATGGTCCGTTCGGCCAGATGCTCGCCGCCGACATCCAGGCAAAAACCGGCTTCAAGGTCCTAGCATTCGGCGAGTCCGGAGGGTTCTTCCAGATCACCAACAGCAAGCGACCGATCAGGACCCCTGATGATATGAAGGGCCTCAAGTTCCGTACCATGACGATTCCGATGCACATGGAGATCATGAGGGCGTTCGGGGCGTCCCCCACCCCCATCGCGTGGGCCGAGGTGTACACTGCGCTCCAGACCGGGGTCGTCGACGGGCAGCACAACCCGATACCCATTATCGAAACAGGCAAGCTCTATGAGGTTCAGAAGTACATAACACTCACCAACCACCTCTACACCCCTTACGTATGGGTCATGAACAACAGGTTCTTCACGGGCCTCACCCGTGAGCAGCAGGCGATCATCGTGGACGCCGCGAGGACGGCAAACATTGCAGGGCGAGGCTTAAACAGGATACTCGAATCCAGCGAGAAGGGCCTGCCGCTGCTCTCGAAGTACATGGAGGTCTACAACCCGACCGACGCTGAACTCGACAAGTTCAGAGCAATCTCCGTGGACGCAGCGATGAAGTTCATCGAGAAGACCTACAAGCAGGAAGGTGTGAACTTGGCAAAGGCCTTCCTCAAGGCGATCGACGACGCTCGGGCCGCGCTCGGGCAGTAAGATTCTCCGGTGAGAATACATATCACAGGCGGGCCGGCGGTTTTCCTGCCGGCCCACTCTCTAACTGCAGTAACGGAACGAGGGGTGGTATGGGACGTGGGAGCACAGGATAAGCGGCCGGTCTCGCATGTGGTGGCCTCCTGGGCGGAACGGGCGTCGCACGTCCTCGCGCGCGCGACATTGATCCCGTGCATCGCGGGTATTGGGCTGATGACTGTAACTGTCATCGTGGGCGTATTCTTCCGGTACGTGCTCAGAAACCCGCTCGGGTGGACGGAGGAGCTCGCGCGCTACCTGATGATCTGGTCTGCGTTGCTCGCGGTGAGTGTGGCGGTGAGGTACAGGGAGCACGTGGGCATAAGCCTTCTGATGGAGAGGCTCCCCCTCACAGTAGCCCGCACGCTTGCGATACTCACTAAACTCGTGATTCTTGGCTTTCTGGTAGTCTTGACCGCCCGGGGCTGGGATATGGCGGTCCGCGGCAAGATGCAGCTGTCCATGTCACTGAACACGAGCATGTTCTGGCCGCTTCTGGCGGTGCCGGTCACCGGTGCGCTCACTGCGGCCCAAGTTGCCCTGCAAGCCTTGGTAGATCTCAAACTCGGATCCATCGCGGAGATAATGGGGACGGCTCACTACGAGTAGGTCCGTCCCCTGGGCGGAGGGTCCCAGCAAGTCGGGAGGTGGGTCCCATACTACTCGGCATCGCCATCATCTTTCTGGTCTTCCTCTTTCTCGGAACTCCTATCGGGTTTGTCCTTGGGATAGCTGGGCTCTATGCCCTCCTATCCCTCGACATGCCCATTCTTCTGAACATGGTCCCCCAGCGCTTCTTCGCGGGCCTCGACATGTTCACCCTCATGGCCATGCCTTTCTTCATCATGGCCGGAGAGATCATGAACGCCACGGGGATCACCCGGCGCCTGGTGGCCTTCGCCAACGTGCTCGTTGGGCATCTGCGCGGGGGCCTGGCCCACGCGAACATACTTGCGAGCGTGTTCTTCGCAGGGATGACCGGGGCCGCGGTCTCTGACACTGCCGCCATCGGTACCATGCTCATACCCGCCATGGTGGAGGACGGGTACGATGTCGATTTCAGCGCCGCGGTCACCGCAGCTTCCTCCATCATCGGGCCAACTATCCCGCCCAGCAACATGATGGTCATCTATGGGTCCCTCATGAGCGTCTCCATCGCCGGCCTCTTCGCGGCGGGAGTCGTCCCAGGCCTTCTCCTCGCGGCCATACTGATGCTCTTTTCGGCCTACATATCCGCGAAGCGCGGCTATCCGAAGAAAGAGAAAGCCGCCACGCTGAGGGAGATCGTGGTGGGCTTCCGGGATGCCATAGTCGCCCTCTTCATGCCAGTCCTCATCCTGGGAGGGATCCTCACCGGTGCCTTCACGCCGACTGAAGCAGCGGCAGTGGCGGTCTTCTATGCGTTCGTGATCGGGTTCTTCGTGTTCCGAACCCTCAAGATCTCCGACATTCCAAGGCTTCTGGAGCGGACCGCCCGCACAACCGGGGTGGTGTTCCTGATAATCGCCACCGCATCCATACTCGGCTGGGTTCTGGCGAGCGAGAGAGTCCCCGAATCAGTTGCCGCGGCGTTCATGTCGGTGACAACGAACAAGTATGGGATCCTCCTCATGATCAACCTGCTGATGCTGGTGGTCGGCATGTTCATGGACATCGCCGCCGCTCTTATCATACTTGGGCCGATTCTGCATCCTCTCGCGGTGAACGCCGGGGTCCATCCTCTCCATTTCGGCATTGTAATGGTCCTCTCACTCAACATTGCGCTCATGACCCCGCCGGTTGGGGCGTGTCTCTTCGTGGCATGCGGCATAAGCAAACTCCGCCTCGAGCAGCTGAGCCGGGCCATATTCCCGTTCATCATCGCCGAGGCGATCGTACTGTTCGTAATCACCTTCTTCGACTTCATACCGCTTCTCGTGCCGAGACTTCTGGGGTTGGCGTAAGAGAGGGGGCGAAGCCTCGCAGCGCCTGGCTTGTTAGGTACTCTGACCTGTGCTTGCACCCCGAGAATGCTGGAAGCTCGGCCTTGACATGGTGAGCCTGGACGAGCTATGATTGATTGATAATTAAACACTTGCTTAATCGTGTTAGAACGTGTTCCGGGGGGGGGGGTGCCTTGGTCGAGCTCGAACACCGGATAACTGAGGTAGCGGGGGTGTCGGAAATCTTCCGGGTGCTCGGGGACGAGACCCGGACGAGGATACTCTACCTCCTTTCCATAAAGGAGCTCTGCGTCTGCGACCTTGCAGATGCCCTGGGCATGACCATGCCCGCTGTGTCGCACCACCTGAGACTCCTCCGGGCACTGAGATTGGTCAAGCACAGACCTGAGGGCAGACACGTGTACTACTCTCTGGCGGACGACCACATCCTGGATCTGATAAGGATCGCGCAAGAGCACTATGATGAGGCAAGGTAAGGGAGAGAGTTTTGCATGACACTCGGGAGGAGGCTGGATACCGTCCCCAGATACGCCGAACAGCGCGAAAACGATACATCGAGCTTGGACCGGTCGTCTGTCGCATGCGGCTGCACCTGCAGTGGCAGAAGTCCAAGCGCGGGGACCCACCCGTGTCCGGGCAGAGGCGGCGGCGCGAGTGCCTCCGGAGCGCATCAGGCCATGCACGCACAGGAGCGTGAGGCCATCGTTGGGGCGCTTCTCTTTGGGCTCGGGCTCGCGCTCCGCTCTGCTGCGGGGCGGGGGATGACAGCGGCAGTGCCCCTGGCATCCGTGCCGGGTTGGTTGGGAAACGCGGTCCTTCTCGTGGCCTATGCGGTGGCCGGCTGGAGGGTGTTGTGGACGGCGGCCCGTAGGATCACCCGCTGGCAGTTCTTCGACGAGAACTTGCTGATGACCGTGGCTTCGATCGGAGCCATAGCTGTGGGTGAGATTTCCGAAGCAGTCGGGGTCATGGTGTTCTATGCTTTCGGAGAACTCCTGCAGGCGAGGGCGGTGGAGCGGTCCAGGAAGTCGATTGAGTCGCTGATGGACATCAGGCCTGAGACGGCGAATGTGATCCGGGACGGCCGAATCGAGCGGGTCAGGCCGGAGTCAGTGGCTCCCGGGGAGCGCATTCTTGTGAGGCCGGGCGAGCGAGTGCCCCTCGATGGCGCGGTCGTTGAGGGGGAGTCCTTTGTGGACACCTCAGCGCTCACTGGAGAGTCCATGCCTCGCGCAGTGGGCCCCGGCGATGGGGTCCTCGCGGGCACGATCAACGCTCGGGGGGTCTTGACAGTGGAAGTGTCAAAGGCCTACTCGGACTCCTCTGTGG
>JANLFS010000070.1:16094-16327 GCA_024655925.1 Bacillota bacterium
CGCGCATCCTCGGGCTGGTAGAGAAGGCGGCATGCCGCAAGGCCAAGACTGAGCGGTTCATCGCGGCCTTCGCGCGATACTACACGCCCGCGGTCGTCGGCCTCGCCGCCCTGATCGCCGTGGCGCCGCCGCTGGTTCTGCCAGGGCAGGTGTTCTCAGCCTGGATTCACCGGGCGCTTGTACTGCTTGTAATCTCGTGTCCGTGTGCCCTGGTGATCTCGGTTCCCCTGTCA
>JANLFS010000071.1:0-12273 GCA_024655925.1 Bacillota bacterium
CAATGCGCAAGGTTGTGCTTCCCACGAAGCTTACAATCCGCAAGTCGTGTAAGGCGATGACCACTACTATTCTGGGGAGGAGTGCAAGGTGCAGCTCAGAGAGGTGACTGTCAAGGCCATCCGTCCCACGCAGGAGAACTTCGCGAAGTTCGGGACGCTGATCGAGCTTCCGAAGTCTGCCCCTTCAGTATCGGCGCCCGGAGTGCTCGACTACTGGGACAAGGGCGTCAAGCTCGACGTCGGCGGCGGGAATCCTGAACTAGGCTTCCTCACCACCAGGTTCCGGCCTTTCGAGTTCACTACCGTGGAGCGTCACGTAAAGAGCGATGAAACCTTCATCCCTCTCGAAGGCAAAGCGTGTGTGTTCGCCCTGGCTCCCGCATCCGACCCTCACAAGAACCCAGACATGCCCGACCCCGATGAGGTAGTGGCCTTCATCCTGGACGGATCGGTGGCGGTCAACCTCTCGGCCGGCGTGTGGCATTGGGCTCCCTTCCCCTCGGCTGAAAACATCAACTTCGTGCTGGCGCTCAGAGACGGCACAGTGGAACACGACATCGACCTGAAGGACACCGCAGTGAACATGGGCATCACGTTCAAGGTGGTGCTGTGTCATAGCACGATTCCGGAAACTGGCCCAGATTGGAGTTGGATGCAATGGCTGAGGTCGTACTCGAGAATGTGTGTAAACGATACGGCAACAACGAAGCCGTGAAAAACGTATCGTTCAACTGCGAGGACGGCGAATTCGTGGTGCTCTTGGGTCCCTCAGGCGCCGGAAAACCTCCACTCTGAAAATGATAGCGGGGCTTGAGAAGATCACCTTCCGGCCGAGTGCTTGTGGGCAATACCGTAGTCAATAATCTTGAGCCCAGGCAGAGAGACGTGGCAATGGTGTTCGAGGACTACGCGCTCTATCCTCATATGTCCGCCTATCAGAACATCGCCTCTCCACTTCACGCTGCCGGCATAGCCGCAAGCGACATTGATAAGCGCGTTCGGGAAGTAGCCCGGATGCTCAAAATCGAAGATTTGCTGGAGAGAAGACCGGCTTACCTCAGCGGAGGTCGGCAGCAGAGAGTGTCGTTCGGCCGGGCCTTGGCCAAGAAAGCCAGTGTCTACCTTGTGGATGAACCCCTGAGCCATCTCGACGCTCAGACATGAGATGCGCGGAGAGCTCTAACGAATTCACTCACAGCTCAACGCATCTACAATATGCGTCACCCATGATTTCCGCGAAGCCCTAGCCCTCGCTGACCGGGTAGTAGTACTGAACAAAGGGGTAATACAGCAAATAGGCACTACTGACAAGGTTCATGATGAGCCGGCCAATGAATGCGTGGCTGACCTAATCGGAGAACCTCCGATGAACCTGATAGATTGCATGGTGGTTGAGGACAAGGGCCGTCTGTGCTTCAGCTTCGACAGCGTATCGGTGCCGGTTCCTCCCCATGCAAGCAAGGTCAAAGGTCTCACGCCCCCGCCCGCCCATGTCAAGCTCGGCATTCGCCTGTGGGCTCATGGCTCACAGGCGACGAAGACCTGCAGGCCGAGGTATATGTACTCGAACCTTTGGGCGGTCTCTCCATTCTCACAATCAAGCTAGGGTCCAACCGTGTGAGAATACGCGTATCTGCCGGCTTCAGTGCCCAGATCGGCGACCCAGTATGCGTCAGGATGAACCCCGACAAGATACGGGTTTTCCACGCCTCCTCAGGTCAACGCCTGGTGTGAACACTGGCCCCGGGACGGACATGATCATTCTCACTTCAAGGGAGAGCTGCCGATGGGTACTGTGCTGCTCAAGGACGTTTGGAAGAAGTACGGCCAGGTGGAGGCGGTCAAACACCTCAACCTAAAATGCGAAGAAGGCGAGTTCCTGGAACTTCTCGGCCCATCCGGGTGCGGGAAGAGCTCCACGCTCAGAATGATCGCCGGTCTTGAGAAGGTGTCCCAAGGGATAGTGCAGATCAATGGGCAGGTCGTCAATGACCTTGAGCCCAGGGACAGGGACATAGCCATGGCCTTCGAGGCCTATGCCCTGTACCACCATCTGACCGCTTATGACAACATCGCCTTCCCCCTCAAGGTGAGGCGGACGAAAGCTCAGGAAGTTGGTCGTCGTGTGCGGGAGATCTCGAAGACCCTTGATATTGAGGACGTGTTGGATAAGCTGCCCTACAATCTCAGCGGAGGCCAGCAGCAGCGCGTTTCCTTTGCCCGGGCCATGATGCGACCGGCACAGGTCTATCTGATGGATGAGCCCTTATCGCATCTCGATGTCAAACAGAGAAGTCAGCTCAGAAGCGAGCTCAAGCGCTTTCATAGTCTCAGGAAGCCTCCATCCTGTTCATCACCCATGACCAGATCGAGGCCATGGCCATGGCGGACCGCATAGCCGCGATCAACTTGGGTGGACTCCAACAGGTGGGGACGCCATACAAATGGTTCAACCGGCCTCGAAACCTCTTCTTCGCCGACTTAGTGGGCGAGCCTCCCATGAACCTATTGGACATCAAAGTGGCCAAGGCTGACGGCGGTATCGTCCTCGGGGGCTCGGGACTATCGCTCAAGGTCACCGACCCTCGTATCTGCGAGGTTGCAGCGAGTGTCATGGGCAAACCGGTCGTGCTGGGGATCCGACCCATTCACCTTCAGCTTCACACATCGTCGCCGTCCGCCAATGCCGTGCCGGGAACGGTGAGCTTGTTCGAGGACCTTGGCGACTCCGCGATAGTCGGCGTGCAAGTTAACGGTCTCTTGATCCGTGCCGAGACATCCTCCGAGAGAAGAGCTCACATAGGGGATAAGGTGTTCCTGGATTTCCCCGCTGACTGACTGCAGTTGTTCGATAAGGATTCCGGTCTAAACGTGCTCTGCTAGGGTTCGATATACCGATTGCATGAGACCGCGTCCTGTTCAACAGGGTCTGACTTGCCCCCAGGTACAAGTCCAAGACGGGAGGTGAGCCCTGGGCCTCAAAACTCAATCTGTGTGGCGCGGTCTGGAAGTGCCAGGTCAGGATGCCCATGGTGGAATCAGATTGACTGGAGGGTGAATGCAATGCTACGCAGGACCAGCAGGATTGCGCTCATAGCCGTAGCGCTTGTCTCGCTCTTGACAGTCACTGGCGCTTCCGTCTCTGGGCAAGCTAGAAAGCCTTTCGAAGGTGTCAGGATCGTAGTGTTCGGCGATGCCGGCCATAACCTTAATCCGCTGGAATGGTACAAGGACAAGATCCGCGAAGAGTACGGCATAGTCATAAGCGATGTGGCGGGCGTGCCGTTCACCAATGTGTATGAGAAGCTCAAAACCGAGTTCGTGGCAGAGACAGGAGCCTACGACCTGGTCATATTCTACCCCGCGTACCTGGGCGAGTTCGCAGGCCTGGGATATCTCAGACCCCTCGACGATTTCGCCGCCAAGTACGGCCCGAAGCTCGACGACGTGTCAACCGGCGTGCGCGAGCTGAACATCAAGTACGGCGGCAAGCTCTATCCCTTGCCCTATGACGGCGATGTACTCAACCTCTATTACCGCAAAGACCTGTTTTCACACCCTACCCAGGTCGCGGCGTTTCGGAAGCCTTGGCGGAGTGTACTTCAACCGCGCCCTGAGCGGACAGATGACATCCAAGGCAGCTCTTGACGCCGCAGCCAGGGAGTGGGAGCAGATAACCCGTCGCCTCGGTGCAGCCAAGCAGAAAGAAATCTACCAGCAGGCCATTGAGACCTGGAGGGAGCTTGGAATCTGGAAGTAAGGTCACGCCAGGGGGCCGCTCATCCGAGCGGCCCCCATCGGAACCCCTTGGAGGCTCGGTGGCATCCGTCCCTTGAAAGGAGAGGCACGGCAATGAGTGACCCCGTCTTTCCCGCAGTTAGGCCCAAAGACTTCGGCCTGTGGCTAGACAGGCGACTCCCCGTGCTGTTTGTCGCGCCGGTGGTTGGTATACTGCTGCTTCTGGCCATTGGCCCGTTGCTCTTCATCTTGATAACGAGCTTCACATCATGGGAGCTCGTATCCGCAGCCTCGCCGCAGTTCATCTGGTTTGAAAACTACGCGAGGATGTTCACCGACAGCAGGTTCTGGAACGCAGTTCTCAACACCTCCATATTGCTGATCGCGGGAGTCGGCCTACAGCTCTTACTGGGGCTGAGCACGGCACTGCTTCTCAACCGTGATTTCCGCCTGAAGCGACTGGTCACCTCGGTGTTCCTGATACCCATCACCATAGCCCGGTGGTCGTGGGTTTCCAGTGGCGCATCATATATCACGAGTCCTTCGGGCCTCTGAACTACATCATCCGAATCCTGGGCCTCGGGAATGGCTTCGCCTGGCTTGCCGATACGCGCACGGCCCTTCTGTCCATACTCATTGCCGAGGTGTGGCAGTGGACTCCGTTTGTGACTGTGCTGCTTCTAGCCGGCCTGCAGTCTATATCGCCCAGGGTGTATGAGGCGGCCAATGTGGACGGCGCCCTGCCATCTCAGGTTTTCTGGAAAGTAACCTTGCCGCTGCTCAAGCCCGCGATCATAATAGCGGCGCTGTTCAGGGTCATGGACGTGTTCAAAATCTCTGACCTGGTATTCCTGCTCACAGGAGGAGGTCCCGGGTCCGCGTCCGAATCCCTGTCCCTCTATACATGTATAAACGGCTTCCGCTATTTCAGCATGGGCTATGCCACTGCCCTGGCCGTCATACAGCTAGTAATCGTCACCGTCATATCCATGCGGCTTGTTAAGTTCATGAAGACTTGGAGGGCTTAGGCATGGATGTTGTGGAGACCAGGCGCGAGAAACCCCGGAGGACAATCGCGGTCTACTTTGCCTTGGGCGTTCTGCTGCTTGTGAACCTATTCCCCGTCTACTGGATGTTCGTGGGCTCGCCGAAGCAAAGAGGCGAGTTCTACGCTTCCCCCGGTTTTCGTCCCGAGCAAGCTTGACTGGAACAATTTCTCAAGGGCTCTTGGCCGCGGAGGGGCAAAGGGCATCAAAGACAGCCTCATAGTCGCCGGCAGCGGAGCCTTGTTGTCTATAGCCTTGGGATCGCTCGCCGCGTACAGCATAGCCAGGTACAAGACCGGGGACGAGAATCTCTCCTTCTGGATACTGTCCATACGCATGGCGCCGCCTGTGGACGAGGTGCTCCCCATATTCGTGATCATGAGATTTGCCAGGCTCATAGACTCCTATGCCGCCTTGATACTGACATACTTCCTGTTCAACCTGCCCTTCGCGGTCTGGCTCATCAAGGGCTTCCTTGAGCAGATCCCATGGGATATCGAAGGGGCCGCCCTGGTCGACGGGTTCAACCGTTTCCAGGTGTTCCGCAGGATAGCCTTGCCCCTGGCAGTACCTGCCCTAATAGTCACAGGGTTGTTCTGTTTCATCTTCTTGTGGAATGAATTCCTGCTCGCCCTGGTGCTTACCAGGTCCCGGGTGGTTACTCTACCTGTGGTGATCTCAGGCATGGTAGGAGGACATGAGATAATGTGGGGAGAAACCTCCGCCCTGGCCGTACTGACCTCCCTGCCTGTAGTTGTACTGGCACTGCTCCTCCAAAGGTATTTGGTCCGGGGTCCGACTCTGGGCGCCATGAGGGGATGAGCCGTCTCCTACAGTAGTATGTAAAGCCATATCATGATCGTATAAGAGGTGGCCTATGGTGAACCAAAGATCCAGAATAACAGTTGTAGGCAGCTTCATGACGGATCTAATGTCAAGAACTCCCAGGCTTCCCGTGGCCGGAGAGACGGTCATGGGTGGGCGGTTCAAGATGGGTCCCGGAGGCAAGGGCTCCAACCAGGCAATGGCAGCAGCAAGGCTAGGCGCCCAAGTGTGCATGGCGGCGTCCCTTGGAACCGATGCCTTCGGAGACCTGGCATGTCAGAGCCCAGTCAACGCAGGTATATGCACGGACTGGGTTAAGCGCGTCAACACAGCGCACACCCGGGCCGCCCTCATTATCGTGGATGAGGTTAAGGCCGAAAACATGATCGTTGTAGCCCCGGGCTCCAATAGCGAGCTCGGGCCCGACGATGTGGATGAAGCCAAACAAGACATCCTTGGATCCGACTATGTCCTACTGCAGTTGGAGATACCTCTGGAGACCGTGCAGCATGGTGTGGATATCGCTCATGCCAATGGAGTGAAGGTCATACTTAACCCCGCGCCAGGTCGTGCTCTTCCTGATGAGTTGCCCGAAAAGGTTGGAGCGCTCACACCCAATGAGACCCAGGCCACAGCCATAACCGGCATGCCGGTAAACGACGTAGGCAGCGCCGAGCAAGCAGCGAGGGCTCTCCTGGGACGCGGATGTAGGACCGTAGTCATGACCCTGGGCTCGGATGGTGCGCTTGCGGTGACCCCCGAGTCTACAGATCATGTGCCCGCATTCAAGGTCAACGCTATCGACACTACGGGCGCGGGAGATGCTTTCAGTGGCGCCCGTGCCGTGGCCCTGGCTGAGGGTCTTCCCCTGGTGAACTCAGTCAGGTTCGCCAATGCCGCGGCTGCACTCTCTGTGACCAAGGTGGGAACCTCGGTGGCTATGCCCATGGGACAAGAGGTAGAGGCGTTCATGACTTCATAGCAGGCCTGCTGCAGCCGATCAGCCAATTCGCCGACAGGCATACATGTCATCTGGGTAGGAGCGGGAGGGCGGCTCCCGCCCTCCCGTCGCCGCCGCTGATTACCGCCGAGGAGCTTGCAACAACCCCCGCTACAAGTTATATTGAGCGTGTCGGATGCCCGGCACATACTTGTCCATGGGGGTCTTCAGTTGAGTCCAGCGTCGGTATCGGTCGTCAGGTGCTCAGGCTACGATGTAGAACGCGTTCGGGATGCGGTCCACTCCGTCCTCGCGCCTCTTGGGGGCATGGAGTCGTTCGTCCACCCCGGGCAGACAGTCCTCATAAAACCCAACCTGATAGGCGGCGCGCCGCCGGAGAACGCTGTCACCACTCATCCGGCAGTGCTGAGAGCGGTAATCGAAGAGATATGGGGCTCGGGAGGCACTCCCGTAGTGGGCGAAAGCCCCGCATATGAGAGTTTTGAGTCGGCGGCGAGGAAATCCGGCCTGCTGCAGGTCATGGCGGAGCTAGGGGTGGAGCACGCACCTTTCAGTGCATCCCGCGAGATCGAGATCAGCCCTGTGCGCGTAATCCCGAGGATTCCGGTTGCAGCTCCGGTCCTGGACGCGGACGTAATCATAAGCCTGCCAAAGCTCAAGACGCATGGCCTTGTATCATACACCGGATGCGTCAAGAACATGTTCGGGGTGGTCGTCGGAACCGCAAAGGCCAAGTTTCACTTGAGGTTCCAGGACCGCGACGTCTTTTCATCGTTCCTCGCGGAGATCTACGGGCATGTGAAGCCCGATCTTTCCATACTCGACGGCATCCTCGCAATGGAGGGCAACGGGCCCAGGAACGGCAAGCCCGTGCCCATGGGAGTACTCCTGGCAGGAGCGGATGGGGTCGCCGTGGATGCCGTGGCCTGCGCCGCGATTGCGCTCGATCCTCGGGATGTTCCCCCGGTGGCGATCGCGGCCGATTTTGGGTACGGCGTCGACCGGCTTGAGGACATAACAATACACGGTCCGGAGCTCTCCGAGATCGTGTGGCGCGGGTTCGATGTCCCGCGGTCCGTGAGGCCCTCGCTCAGACAACGCGCCATGTCTGGGAAGATAGGCCGGGCGCTGCGAAACGCCCTGACCACGCGCCCATCGGTTATCAGACCCTCGTGCGCCGGTTGCAGGTTGTGCGCAAGAGCGTGCCCAGCCGGGGCCATCACGATCGCAGAGGGCAAGGCCCGCATAGACCTGGATAAGTGCATCAGATGCTACTGCTGCCAGGAGCTGTGCGAGCACGAGGCCATCGTCCTCAGCACCCCTCCTCTGGCGCGGCTGCTGAGATAGGGTGCGGACCAGGCATTTGCGGCCGGCGCGTCAGTCAAGGAATCCAAGGAGATCCGACCAGTCCTCTTCATCCCCGGGATCTGTCTCGCGCAGAGGCTCCGACTCGACGTTCGGCCCGAACCCGCACAGGGGCGAGTATGGGCAGAGTGAACACTCTTCGCGCCTCTGGGCGGGAGAGTTGTCGAGGTTCGCGCGGGCCGCCCCGTGCGCGAGCGTGGACAGCCGCTCATGCGCTTGGGCTAGTTCATCCTCTGAGTAAACGGTCTCAAACACTTCGTCAGGCGCAAGGAAATGAAGTACGGTCCGGACCCGGGCAACGCCGAAGCTTCGAGACGCTGCGAGCGCGTAGGCGTCCAGTTGGACTCTGTACCTTGCCGCTGTTTCCGCGACGTGCGCCGCGTCGATCCTATTGGTCTTGAGGTCCACGACGACAGCTTCCGCCCCTCGGCGGACCAGGCGGTCGACCACCCCGACCACGACAAACGGGTCGAGCCTCAGCGCAAACTCCGCCTCTCGGCGGATCTCGGCGGATGGCGTGATGGGGAACCTCGCCAGGTGCGCTCGGACCATCGGCGCAAGGTCCGAGCAGAGCTGGCAGGCGCACTCGGGCGGCAACCCCAGTGTCTCGATCTCAGCGCGAAGCAGTTCGTCCGCCTGCTCCGGCTCGCGTATCCGCTCACAGACTGCATGCACGATTCCGCCTCTCTGTGCGGCGGATAGGGCATCAACCGGGGCCGCATGCTCATCAAGCCCACAGCTGAGGTCCTGAGGGGTTATGTAGGGCAGGCGGTACCGGTACTCGTAAACGTACCGCCTGGCACAATGCTCATAGCACATGAGCGCGGACACCGACACCCGCCCCCCGCCGGGCGCCGCCGCTGCCTGCGCCGGAGCGGCCAGCGGGGCGATTTCCTTGAGAGAGACCCCGTCACCACGCAGAATTGCCCCGTCTCCGGTGGAGCCCCCCGAGCCGGGGAGAGCAGCGCCGCCCGGTGGAACACCGTAGCCTGAGAGAACGCCGCCGCCGGGGAGGGCGCCACCGTTTGAGCCGACGTCGCGAGGCGCGGCACTGTGCCGGGACACGATGATCCGGCCACCGCCGTCCGGCAGTTCGATCTCAGCCCCGCGCTCATCCACGTCAGGCGGTATGAAGTCGCCCACGACTGACAATATGTGATCTAGCCAGGTTCCTTTCCCGTTCGACCCGATGTGGGTTCTGCCCCGGGATGGTCGCTTCGGGACTCCGCTCACAACCAGATAGTCAGCCGCCCTGGTCAAGGCCACGTACAGGCACCGGCGGCTCTCCTGTTCCTCCCCTCTATGAACGGCCTCACATATCGCCGCGGCCGAGGCGGCCACGGCCCCCCCGGGAGAAGCGGCCGCGCAGTCGATTCCCACTCCGAGGTCGGGGTCGAACCAGATCGCTCTCTTTTGCCGCCTGACAGCGCCCCGCCCAGTTTCGGGCACGAACACCACTGGGAACTCGAGGCCCTTTGCCTTGTGAACAGTCATGATCCTGACGGTGTCCCCGGACTCCTCAAAGACCGCCGCCTCCGCCTCTTTCGCGGCGCTGTCTTGGGCATAAGACACCTCGTCCATGAATTCCCGAAGGCTCGTGAACCCAGCGTTGGGATCCTCCGCCATGCCCACTAGCTTGCTCAGGTTGCCAATGGCTTGGACTCCGTCAGGCCTGGTGGCAAGATACTGCTCGATTCCTGTCCATTCGATTGCAGATCGGACCAGACGGCCTACGGGCATCCGCCCCACTGCCGCGCGGAGCCTGCCGATGACCTCCGAAGCGAACTCCAGCTTCCATCTGGCCTCCTCCGGCGCCGCATCCACCGCGCGGGAGAGCCCCGGCCCTGAAAGCGCCTGGTTGAGGTCTCCTGCGACCCGCACCATGGTGAGCAAGAGCCCATCGTCCATGGCGAACATGGGGGACCTCAGGCACGACGCCAAGGATATGGCGTCGGCGAGATCGTCCGCCGCCCGCAGCAGATTGAGGACCCAGTCAACTTCCGGCCTGCCGTAGAACCCAGTCCCGCCCACGACGAAGTAAGGAATGCCGAATTGCGCGAACGCCCTTTCGTAGATCTTTACCGAAGTCATCGCGCGCATGAGCACCGCTATGTCCTTGTATCCCACAGGACGCGGGACATCGGGGGCATCTTGCCCCGCCCTCTCGCAACAAAGGAGCTCGCCTTCCCTGACCATCCTGGCTATCCTCGCTGCGACCACCTGGGCCTCAAGTTCGGCCGCGCTCTCCCTCTCGCCCGGCTGTTCGGGCTCCGATCCCGGATCCCCTCCGGCCTCTCTGGGCATCACCAAAGCCAGTTCGAACCTGGGGATGTCCCCTGCTCCGCTCGCGGTCCGCCGGTGCTCCGCCTGGGTGAACCCTTGCTCCGCTAATACTCGGTCAAACAGGAAATTCACGACTTCGACCAGGCTCTTCTGGGTGCGGAAGTTCACGGCGAGCTCAAGAGGGCGCATTCCCTCCCGTTCAGCTCCCTTGACAGCCTGCTCGAAGACCTCCACGCGGGCGCCGCGGAATCTGTAGATCGACTGTTTTGGATCGCCCACGATGAACTTGCGGTTCCCAACCTGCTTGCCCACGACGAGGGAGACTATCTGGTCTTGCAAGGCGTTCGTGTCCTGGTACTCGTCCACCATGACGAATCGATACTGCCTGCCACACTCCTCGCCTGCCTCCGTATCCCGCAGCAGGTCCCTTGCGGCGAGCTCCACCGCGACGAAATCCATCATCACGCCGTTTCCTCTTGCCCTGGAGTACTCGTCGTCTATTACTCGGCTTGCGCGGAAGACCGCCCGAATAAGCGCTCGGTCGTCAGGCTCCGAATCCCCAAGGGACGCAAGGGTGCCCGACTCGAACTCGGAGAAGTCCTGTCCGGTCAGGCGCATGCTCGAGTAGAACCTCTCGAACTCGCCTACGAGCGGGGCGAATCCGACCTCCAGAACGAGCTTACGGATGTGTGGATCCCCCTCTTTGAGCATGCGGACAAGCGCGGCGCGAACAGAGGCGCGCAGGATTCGCTTGGCCTCGAGTTCATCCATGATCACGAACTGCGGATCCACCCTGGCCTCAATCGGATGTTCGCGCACTAGCTGAAGACAGAACGAGTCTATCGTGCATATCCGGGCAGACGGCACCCTCCGTCCGAGGCCACGCCAGTACCGGGCGTCCTCAGGCGTCGCAGCGGCGCGCTCCCGAGCGGATATCTCCTGCCAGACGCGACTCTTCATTTCGCTCGCAGCCTTCTCCGTGAAGGTGATGGCGATGATTTCGTCGATGTCGGCGGCGCGTGTCGCAAGCGCCTCCACATACCTTCCGACCAGCACTCGAGTTTTGCCTGATCCTGCCCCCGCGGTAACGACCTGGCTTTCGGAGAGGCTGGTTACTGCCGCTCTCTGTTCCTTCGTGTAATCAGTCAACGGCGTCACCTCCATGTCGGACCGACCGTGGCCCCCCGGCGCCCCGCGGTTCTGCACCGGCCTGCTTCGCCCCGGCGACCGCTGGATCGTACCCACATACGCCTGCGAATCTGCACCGCTGTGGGTTGCACTTCCTGGGAGCTATTCGAAACCGCCCGGACCTGACAGACTGCGTGATCCTGACTGCTTCGGACTTGACGCTCTCAAGGAACTCGCATAGACCTTCACAAGTGTATTTGCCCTTTCTCTTGGCGCCCGCCCTCAGACTCGCGGCATAGTCTTTCAGCCAAACGCCGCTTTCCACTTTGCGGTTGGCGATACTGTAGTAGCATCCGCCGACGACTTGGCCGCCCTCTCGACAGAGGATCTCTTGGGCTGCAAGGATGTACAGGGGTATCTGCAGAACCGCCAGGCTCTCGATGTCACCCGGATCGGGGGTGGACGCGGACTTGTAGTCGTACACCGCGAGAACGCCCCCGGGTCCGCGGTCGATCCGGTCGATTCGCCCCCGCACCAGCGGGCCGTCGGGGTTGATCTCAAGCGCCTGGACCCCGTCCGTCCCGAAATCCCACTCAAGGTAGGCCGGGGCCCACATGCCCTTCGTCGCCCTGGAATGCTCGACCTCCTCCGAAATGACCAGGCGGAGTTCATTCTCGATGGCCTCTTGCTCCACCGCCCATGCTTCCTCGGGAAGCTCGGTTCTGCTGATGTCCACCTTCGAAAGAACGGCCCGTGAGATCTCGTGAAGCCTGACTAGGCAGGCGTCGATATCCGAATCCGCGAGAGCCTGGCCTGACGAGGCCTGGAAGAACCGGGCCAGAATCTCGTGGCGCGCGCTCCCCACGTCAAGCGGGGTGACCTCCTCGGGAAGATCTTCTGCGGCGCGCAACCCCAGAACGTACTGGC
>JANLFS010000071.1:12283-16043 GCA_024655925.1 Bacillota bacterium
AACTTGAACGGACACTGGGAGTAAAGATCCAGCGCCCCTGCGGACCAGACGGAACCAGGCCCGAATCTCTCCCCGAGCCACTTGATAGCCTCGGCGTCCGTGACCTCCCCGTCATACTCTGTGAACTCATTCTGTGCCGCGCGGGCGTCTCTTGCCGCCCGCCCTAGAGCTCTCCGCCATTCCTCTGGGTGATCAGCCCCCCATTGTCTTGCGATGGCGGACTCCCCCACTCCCGCGGTCGCCATCACCCACAGGCCGAGTTCCCGTTCGCTCGCGAGCGCGGACGGATCCGCGGGGAAGATCTCGGCGGGCGAGACCGCCCGGGTCGACCGGGCCTCCTCCTCTCGGCCCCAGCCCAGCGCATGGACGGCCTCATCCACGAAAAAGGATCTTCGAATGAAGGAACCATCATCCCGCGATGAAGGATAGGTAAGATAGAGCAGGTCCGAGGCGGACGAGATGGCCACATGGAACATGAACCTCTCGGACGCCGCAAATTCCGACGCAGTCGCGAGCCTAATGCCTGACTCCCAGAGCCGGGAGACTTCGGGCTCGCGAAACGCCCAGGTTCTCTTGCGGTCCCTGGGGAACCCTCCCTCGGTGAGCGCGCAGAGGAAGACCACCGGATAAGAGAGGCCCCGCAGGGCCGAAGGACCCATGACGGAGACTCCTCCGCAAGATCCGGGCCTATGGCAGAAAGAGCGCCTGCCCGCCGCGGTCCGCAGGAAATCCGCAAACTCCGCCCATGTCATGTCCGCTATTCCGGACATCTGCTCGATCTCGCGCAGCAATGAGGTGAACCCGGCCCATGCCGCCCATGCTTCAACCGCGTACTCACGGTTCTCTGGCTCGAACACACAGGCCGGAGTGCCCATGCGCGAAAGAAGAACCCTGAGATCCGCGCAGTGCTCCGAAATCGCCCTGCCACGGCCCAGCCCGGACCAAGCCTCCGTCAACTTGGCCAGGAAAGCCCTGCCGGCTTCGAGTTCTGGGTATTCGCCAAGGACCTGCCTCCATCTCGCAGCAGAAAGGCGCATCCCGCGGACCTTCAGACTGGCGACTATCTCGGACCCAAGGCCCGGGCCGGCGCCGATGTAAGGGCTGGAGCATAGCGCCGGGAGATCAAACCCAGAATGCTCGCACGCAAGCGCGTCCGCTAGCGCAAGGCAGTCGGAGATCAGCGGCGAGCGAAAGAGAGGGGATAGCTGAGCAGCGGAGCTTGCTACGCCGAATTCCTCCATCGAAGCGAGGAACCCGGGCATGAAGCCATTCGGGCTCGCAACCACCACACAGATATCCTCGGGTCGCCGCCCTTCGGAGACAATGAGGCGCTTGATCTCCCGGGCTACCTCAGCCCCTTCCCTCGACGGCCCTGACGCGGTGATCAATCGAACGCTGCCGCATGGCGCGGGAGGCCCTGGGGAATGGGTGAACAGTCCGCGGGACAGAGCAGCCAAGGTTGGGTCCGGGGTCCGGCAACCGCGCCCAGCTGGTTTAGAGACGACAGGGACGGTCCCATACAGCTCGCGCGCGCGGCCAAGGACTTCAGCGAGCTCAGGGCGGTCATCATCGTATGGGAGGTTGACCTCGCATTCGCCCACGTGTGTGGCGACGGCCCGCACCACCCTGGCCTGTGCGGGGGTCGGGTCGAAGAAATGCTCGAACCAGACGGATTGAAGCGCGCCCACTGCGCCGGGAGGCGCGGCCTCCAGAAACTCGGCGAGTTCGAGGTAAGCGTCTTCGCGGTCTGACAGGCCCCGCCCAGCTAGAGCGCCTTCATACCGTTCGAATAGCAGGAGAAGATCGTGCAGGGCCGGGCGTATGCCGGCATCGGAGCGTTCACCGGTGGGAAGAAGCGCGCGCCTGAGATCGGCCGCCCGGCCCGCGGCAAGCTTGACTTCGTCGATGACCTCGCCGATAGCCCTGGCAAAACCGGGCTTGTCGGCCGACGGCCCGAAAGCGAGCAGCTCATGTTGGGCCCTGGCCTCGCGAAGTAGTTGGCCGACAATCAGTTCTCGCTCAAGATCGCCGACAGTCCTCCTTCGGCGCCCAACGCGGTTCAGGATATGCATTACAAACGAGTCGAAGCCATATATGGGGATTTCGAACGCTGCCCCGTCGCCGAGCTCGGCCGCTACCTGCTCGCGAGCTCTGGAGGCGAAACGCGGGGACGCCGCGACGAGAGCGACGGTGTGCTGTCGGCCGCGAAGGATTGCATCGATCACCCGGGGTATGTACGGGGAACACAGACCGCCCTGGACTTCGTTGATTTGTTTCAAGACTCCCACCTCGCGCCTTCGTCCATCATGACCAGGTAGTTCCGGACGGGAACGTAGTTCGCGATGGTGTTCCCTGAACCGAGGGCGTAGCGCCGGGGCATGCAGGCGGAGAGGATGCCACGCACATACCCGCGCAGTTCTTCCTCGCCCATCCGGCATAGCGCATCGACGTCAACCCCGCCTAAGGCCGCGACCCTCTGGCCGCAAGCGGCCTGAAATTCCGCAACCGGCATGATTTCGTCCTGAAACGAGTGCAAGGCGTCGATCTTTACATCGTCTATGAGGTCTTGGAGTATGCCGCGGAGGTTTCCGCAGCAATGAAACCGGTACATCTGCCCGCGCTCGTGGGCGAGGGCGGCGTACCGTTTATGCCACGGGAACACCAGGCGTCTGAGATGCACAGGAGAGAGAAACGTGGAGGTCTTGAACCCGAGGTCGTCTCCTTGGAATATGCCAGCCACATTGTGGATGGTGACAAGGTTGCGGTAGAAGGACAACAGGGTGTCCCCGACGCGGCTGAACACCGCTTCCACAAGGTCTGGGTCCTCATACAGCAGCAAGCTCATTCCCTCGAAGCCTAGAAGGTGCTCAGAGGCAATCTCGAAAACCCCGCTCAATGGACACACCATCATTTTCATCCCGTCAGGGAAGTTCCGGGACACGAATTCGTAGGCCGCGTAGTCCAGCGTCCTGAACTTGTCCCACGGGTAAGCTTCGAAGTCCGCCCACGATGCAATGGGCCCGACACCCTCGTTCACCCAAGATCGCTCCCCCCGGGAAAGCGAAGCGGTGTCGCGTGCCGTGAGCTCGCACGCCATCGGGATCTCGAACCCACCCGAGACTCTTACGTAATCGTACCCCATCCGGTACCAGAACTCTATTTGTTGCCGCCAGTACCCACGGAAGTCCTCTGCAGGTGAAGGGACAGGAGTCTCGCCCATGACATCACGAAGCACGGCCCTGACAATCTCGGGGTCCGCGAACAGCTCAACGAAATGTACTCTCTCAGCTTCCTTCGAGCCGAGGATGACTTCCTGAAATGCTTCGAAATCCGGTTTGGGCCTGAGGAACGGCACTCTTAGAGGCATTATGGCCTCACCTCCGAACAAGCACATACCCCTGCAAGCAGGATACGACTTCGCTCCTCCCATATCCTTCTTGTCTTGTCCCTCGTGGGCGTTGCAGTGTCTCGGGTTGGGCGAGCGGTTGCGTGGTCATGAAAAAACGCGCCCGTGTGGGCGCGCCATAGGTATCGGGAAATCTGAGAGAAAGATAAAGAATCCGGCGGCTACCTACTCTCCCGGGCCGTTGCCAGCCAAGTACCATCGGCGATGGAGGGCTTAACTACTGTGTTCGGAATGGGAACAGGTGTTGCCCCTCCGCTATTGCCACCGGAAAACCACATTCGTTTTCGATTGTTGCCCGCGCTCTCAGACAACCGCGCATGGGGAATTGGGTCTGGATCTTAAGGGTTTGAGGTC
>JANLFS010000072.1 GCA_024655925.1 Bacillota bacterium
TCTAGCTGGTATAATGGCTGCCAGCTGAAGGGAGGGATTGCCCATGCCAATGCCAAGGATGCGAGTAACGAATACGCACGGATTCGGGATCGACGAGCTTGCAAAGATTGCGGCACGTGCTGAGAAGCCATATACGCGTCAAGCGCTCACGGCGGTAGTCATGACTCTTCAGGGTATTCCAGCAGAGACCATAGCCCAGACGCTGGGTGTTCCCGCGTCTGCGTCTGGAGGCACGTCAACCGGTGGAACAAACAAGGCATGGAGGCTGCAAAGGACCACAGGGGCGGCAGCAAGAGCTCGTTCACCGAGGAGATGCTCGCCGACATCGACGACGCCGTTAGGAACCGGAACCCACAGGATCATGGATACTACAAGAACCGTTGGGACACTAGGGTCCTCCAACGGTACATCCTTGATACGTACGGGCGGAAGTACTCCTACGAGCGGATCCGGCAGATACTGCACAAGCTCGGCCACTCCCATAAGCGGAGCACGAAGCGCCCTGCAAGGGCGGACAAACAGGCTCAGGACGCCTTCAAAAAGGGGTGGCTTCATTAGTGGATGACCCTTCCCAAGGAGACGACGTCTGCGTGTTCGCCCTGGACGAGACGGAGATCAGGCTGGAGTCCGACAGCCTCTACGGATGGGGTCCCAAGGGCCAGCCCCTCTACGCAGAGGCAAACGGGGACCACAAGGGAGTCAACGTCATAGGCGTTACAGAGATACTGAAGGATTACAGGCCGTACTACTCCGTGCATCCGTCGAGCGAAGGCATGAAGTCGCACCATGTAGGCCGGTTTGTCGACAAGCTGATGCGCATAAACCCCGACAAAGAGGTTTGGGCGATCCTGGACAACTACCGGCCCCACAGATCCATAGCAGCTGAGTACGAGAAGAAATACCAGGGCAGGCTTCATTTAATCTTCCTGCCCCCGTATTCGCCAGAACTGAACCCGCAGGAGAACATCTGGGCATGGCTCAAGACTACTGCGCCCGAGGCAGTGCGTATTCGGCCGACAAAGAACTACCCGAGAGGATACGTAAGTTCTACGTGTACGCCTAGAACACCCCGAGCAAGGTGAGGAGGCGCGCAGATGCCAGGCTGCATTTCAAGACAGCATGATCTCAGTTTGAGGTTGCTTACCTATAGTGCTGATGACCGGCCCAAACGACTGGTACCAGCAGTACAAGTACCGCGTCATCTACAGGAGGGATGACGCCAGGCTGGTCACCTGGCGCCACCCCAGTCGATCTACCGGCGCGCCCAGGCTACCTGCCTAACGGGGCCCCCATGGTCCTGGCCCCGGCCATGGCCCTGGTCCCGGTCCCGACCATGGGCCTGGCCACCACGGACGCCACCATGGACGCCACCACCATGGCCTCCACCACGGGGGCCCCCACCATAGCGTGGCGTTGGGGTCCGCTTCAGCTTGTGACCCGGCGGGCATGGATGCTGGTACCGAATATGGATCAAGAGGATAAGACACGTTTGTCACCTCCGCTTCGGGCATTAGTGCTGGGATCGACGGAGTCGAAACGGCGACTGCCGTTGATACCGTATGCAGGCGCTCCCGTACGGCAACCGGGGCCGAAGGACTTGTTTCGGACGGCCGTGACGGGGGAATGGACCGACACTCGTCTTTCGCCGGCCTGCTGTCGGAGTTCTCTTCCTGCCCTCTCAGATAGGAAGGATATCGGTAATTGACGAAGAAATGTCAGCGTGGCATGGATGATGCGCGGAAAACGGACCATTCACACGATTTTTGGGGGGATCGGGAATGCTTCTCAGGGGCGAACGGGGGTTTACCCTGATCGAACTCATGGTTGTTGTGGTCATTACTGGAATCCTCTCGAGCATGGCCGTACCGAAATACGCCAATTTCCGAAGCCGGGCGGAGGCTGCAGTATGCCGGGCAAACCGCAAGACGCTGGAATCGGCCAGGGCCATGCGGTACACAGAGACAGGAGACTGGGGCACAGGCATAGACGATCTGTCTCCTTACCTCGAGAATGCGGCGGAGTTTCGGTGCCCCTCAGGAGGAAACTATACCTTCGTGCCGGACACTGGCGAGGTTACGTGTGACGTGGAGGGACATAACTAACAGCTGGGTATTGGTTGGTTGTTTTGGATCGGCAGGCCGTCCCGCGCGTCTTGAGACTGGATGGGAACGGCCTGTTCGTATGCCCACCGATGACCATCGTCATCAGTGACGGTGAAGCCCGCACCTGATACGTGCTTGCACGGGACTCCAAGGAGGCAGTGAGGGGCCACAAGATCCTCTCTTTCTTTGACCGCGCGCCCGAATTGCGCGCCCAGGCAGGTTGGCTGGAGCATCGTGCGGCAAATCCCACCGAACACCAGTATACCCGTTACTTCATCGGGTTACATCCGCAACCGGTGGGATCCTAACTGGGGGTGGTTCCTATGGCGAGGCGACGTTCCATTGTCTCCGACGAGGTGAAGTACGAGATCGCACGCGAACTCGGGTTCGCTGACCGGATCAACGTGGACAACGGAGCCTACGACTATGGCAACATCACTACCCGGCAGGCCGGCCTCATCGTCCGCGGCCTAATCGAGAAGGCCGAACAGATGATGGCGGCCGACCTTGCGCGGCGGGGGCAGTAGCCCCCGCTTCTGCTTCCACAGAGAAGAAAGAAGAAGTCCTCCTTGACATAATATAATATTGTGGTACTATAATATCACAAAGGGGGTGTTCGGGGTTTGACTACTGCCCTTCAGATATCGGAAGCCACATCTCTGGCCTTGCATAGCATGGCACTTATCGCCCGGGGTGAGGGCCGGCTCGTGAGCGGAAGAGACATCGCACAGACCATGCAGTTCTCACGGGCTCACTTGGCCAAAGTGCTGCAGAGACTTGTTCACACAGGCCTACTCTGCTCTGTACGGGGTCCCAAGGGAGGGTTCGTTTTGGCCAGGCCGGCTAATAAGATCACCCTCCTGGACATATATGAGGTCATCGAAGGGCCTCTTTCGACGGAACCGTGCCCGGTGAACGCGCAGGAATGCCCGTTCGGCGAGTGCATACTCAAGCAACTGCCCGAGAGACTTACCTCGGAGTTCCGGGATTTCCTTTCCGCCACTACACTAGCTGACATCTCTCAAAAGGAGTGAGGGCTGTGACCTCCAGTCAGCCGACGAAGGCAATAATCCAGATTGATTCAGACAAGTGCGACGGATGCGGCATATGCGCCACGGCATGTGCAGAAGGGGCCATCGAGATTATCGATGGCAAGGCGAGATTAGTCAATGAGGCCCACTGCGATGGGCTGGGGGCATGCATAGGCGAATGCCCCAGGGGCGCGATATCCCTCATACACTTGCCCGTGGACACAGTCGCGGCTTCCACGCCGGAGCAGCTGCCGTGCGCGTGCCCGGGCTCTCTAGCCAGGTCCCTCGGGCCACAGGCGGAGTCCGCTTTGAGGAACTGGCCGGTTCAGCTTGCTCTGGTCCCGGTAAGCGCGCCCTATCTGCACCACGCGGACCTTCTGGTCTGCGCGGACTGCGTGCCTTTCGCTTTCGCCGGTTTCCATTCCACATTTCTGCCGGGCAAGGCACTGGTTGTGGGATGCCCCAAGCTCGACGATGCCGCGGCCTACGGGGCGAAGCTTTCCGCGATCATGGCCAGGAACGACCTTAGATCCATCCATGTGGTGTACATGGAGGTGCCGTGCTGCTCGGGGCTTGTGCGCCTGGTCCAGATGGCGATGGCTGACGCAGGGGTCCGAATCCCACTCACGCTCACGAAGATCAGCGCTGGCGGGCGGGTACTCGAATCCAAGAACTTCGCATCGGAGGTGGCATAATGTTCTGCTATCAATGTGAACAGACTTCAGGCGGACTGGGTTGCACCAAGGCGGGGGTGTGCGGCAAGGACGCCAGGACTGCGGCTCTCCAGGATCTCCTGGTGTACGCTGCGAAGGGGATCTCGATGTATGCCAAGAGAGCTCGGGATCTTGGGGCCTCTGACCGGGACCTGGATGTCTTCGTCGTGGAGGCGCTTTTCACGACCGTCACGAATGTGAACTTCGACCCCCAAAGGCTGGCCGGACTGCTTGCCCGAGCGGCCGAGCTGAAGGATCGCGCGAAGGAACTCTACGAGGAAACCTGCCGCAAGGCTGGGAGAGATCCGGAACTCCTGGCTGGGCCTGCGGCCTGGACTCCTGCCGGCAGCATTGAAGACCTGATCCGCCAGGGCGGGGAAGTGGGGGCAGCAGACCGCGAGCAGGCTGCAGCCAGAGCGGACGCCGCCGGGATCCGTGACCTGATACTCTTCGGGCTCAAGGGAATGGCAGCCTATGCTGACCACGCGCAGATCCTTGGAGTTGAGTGCAGCAAGGTGTATGCGTTCTTCCACGAAGCCCTCGATTTCTTGAACCGTGCCGATACGGATGTCAACACCTTGCTCGGCATGGCCCTGAAGGTGGGTGAAGTGAATCTGAGGGTGATGGAGATGCTGGACCAGGCCAACACCGGGGCCTATGGCCATCCAAGCCCCACCAAGGTGAGGGTGAGCCCGGTACGCGGCCATGCCATCCTGGTGTCTGGACACGATCTTCGGGACCTCGAGGAACTCCTCAAGCAGACCGCAGGTACCGGCATCAACGTCTACACCCACGGTGAGATGCTTCCCGCCCACGGCTATCCGGAGCTCAGGAAGTACCCCCACCTGGCGGGAAATTACGGTGGTGCATGGCAGGACCAGAGAACCGAGTTCGAGCAGTTCCCAGGGGCCATCCTCATGACCACGAACTGCCTGCAGAGGCCGAAAGAGTCCTACGTCCACCGGATCTTCACGAGTGGACTCGTGGCATGGCCTGGTGTCAAGCACATCTCCGACAGGGATTTCACGCCCGTCATCAAGGCGGCTCTCGCCGAGCCGGGGTTTGCCGAGGATGAGCCGGAAAAGACCATAACAGTCGGGTTCGGGCACAGTGCTGTTATGGGCGTCGCAGGCCACGTGGTCGATGCTGTCAAGAAGGGCGCCATACGACACTTCTTCCTGATCGGAGGGTGTGACGGCGCCAAGGCGGTCAGGAACTACTACACCGAATTTGCGCAGAAGGTTCCCAAGGACTGTGTCATCCTGACGCTTGCGTGCGGGAAGTACCGCTTCAACAAGCTGGACTTCGGCGAGGTGGCGGGCATACCGCGCCTGCTCGATGTGGGGCAGTGCAACGACGCCTATTCCGCGATCAAGATCGCCCAGGCGCTGGCTGAGGCCTTTGGGACCGACGTGAACAGTCTCCCGCTGTCACTGGTGCTCTCCTGGTACGAGCAGAAGGCGGTGTGCATTCTCCTGACCCTGTTGCACCTGGGCATCAAGCACATCAGGCTCGGCCCGAGCCTCCCCGCGTTCCTGACACCCGCAGTCGTGGGGGTTCTTGTGGAGAAGTTCAACTTGACTCCGATCACTGCGCCTGATGAGGATCTGGCGGCGATTCTGGGCTAACTCTCACCACCTCGGGCCGGCCCCGGGCTGTTCTCAACGTTCGCGGCTGTTCTGGGCCGCCTGAGGTGTCTTCATTTCTCGCTCCGCGGTCTTTCGATCTCGCCGAGCGTCTGCGCCAGGCTCCTGACGACCTCGAGCCTTTCGCCCATGATTCTCCGCACGTGGGCCAGAGTGGCAGGATCCCGGGTGAACCGGGCGGTTTCCGCAGGGGCCTGTTCGTAGTAGGCCGCGAGCTTTCCGAGGAGACCAGCTATCCTCACGCACTCCGCGCCCAGGTCTGTGTCTGATCCCTCCGGGCGCACCGCCTGCGCAAGCACGCGTTCGAGCCTACCAGCAGCATCCTGCCATTCATGGATGCTCAGGGCCGCCTTGGCTCGGAACCCCCGCTTCGCGAGAGGACGCACAAACACCGGCAATTTCGCGAAGTCCTCCTCCGTGTCGGCTATCACCGCGCGCAGCCGGACTGCAAGATGGATGGCCTGGGAGATCAGGCATTCACCGTCGTCTTCGCGCTTGCCTGCGAGGCCGCTCCAAGGGCCTCCGGGGGCGACAGGAACGGCCCCTGAGGCCGTGGCGGAGGCTCGATCCGCGCCCGAGACTTCCGTCACTGACGCCTCTTGAGCAGGCTCAATGCCGGGGACGTCTGTCGTTCCCCCGTCTTGTGCTGGCCCTGCACTTGGGACGTCCGTCATTCCCACTTCTTGCGCGGGTTCAATCACTCCGGCTCTCTCTAGCACCTCGTACCCTGTGACCACGTCCCCGTGGTACTCATCGGCGAGGGCGGACGCGAGGTAGGCGACAGCGGCTCCGGCGTGTTCGGGTGGCATGAGTCCCTGGTAAGCTGGGTGAAGGGAGACCTCGATGAACTGATCGTAAGACATGCCCAGCCGGGGCGCAAGTTCGCGCGCGGCTCCAAGCAGCCCGGGAGTGTCCACCATTCCCACTCCCAGGGCTACAACTCGGACCCCCCTCCCTGCCACCTCCGCAGCAAGAGACTGGCTCAGCGCGGCCAGGCCTTGCTTGGACGCTACATACGCCGAGAGATACGGCATCGCCTCAGCAGTGGTCATGTTGATTATGACGCCGTGTCCTCGGGAGAGCATATCCGGGAGAAACTCCTTGCACAGCATGAACGGCCCCCGAAGGTTCACCGACATCACCCGGTCCCACGTACGTACTTCAGTCTCAAGTACGGACGCGACCGGGCAGATGATTGCGTTGTTCACCAGGATGTCGACGTAGCCGAAAACCCGATGGGTCTCCGCCGCAAGGTGCGCGACATCCTCCTGGGAAGAGATGTCCGCCCTAACAAAGGACGCGTGCCCTCCAAAATCCCGAATCGCGCTCGCCGTCTCCTCGCCCACCTCTGAGATTTCGGCTACAATAATCCTGGCCCCGAACCACGCGAGCGCATGGGCGGCCACGCGGCCTATTCCCCTGCCTGCTCCGGTCACAACCGCAACCTGCCCGGAAAGGGAGTCGCGGTCGAGCCCGAGCTTGTCGAGGACGTTATTGGTCTCTTGAGCCATGGACGACACCTCCGTTTGCGACTACTCTGGTTGGGGCGGTACACGAATGGCATTCTTCGGCGATCATGATAATGCCTTCCTTTCGAGGCCAGGAAGGTGACGTCATGGCGGACGTCGAATACGCAGCTGATTCACGCCATTGAGTGAGCTGGCGGGGAGGGGCGGAGGGATCAGGAATTGGGCGAACCGGAGCAGGTTATCAGAGTGGAGGGGCTGAGGAAGCATTACGGGTCTGTACGGGCTGTCGACGGCATCTCATTCTCTGTGGGACGTGGGGAGATCTTCGGAATGCTCGGCCCGAACGGGGCCGGAAAGACCACCACCATCGAGTGCATGGAAGGTCTTAGGACTCCGGACTCCGGCACTCTTGAGATCCTGGGCCTCACTCACAAGGGGGCTTCTGCAGCTATCAAGTCCAGGATCGGCGTGCAGCTTCAGACCACCGGAATGTATCCGAAGCTTACCGTGGCGGAACTCATCGACTTGTTCGGGTCCTTCTTCCCGAGGGCGGTCCCCACAACCGACCTCATCCGCATGGTGGGGCTTGAGGAGAAGTCCCGGGCTTTCTCAAAGGACCTCTCAGGCGGGCAACGCCAGAGGTTGTCTGTTGCCATGGCTCTTGTCAACGGTCCGGAGATCGTCTTCCTAGACGAGCCCACCACAGGCATGGATCCGCAAGCCAGGCGAGCGCTGTGGGACGTGATCCGTGGGCTCCGGGACCGGGGGAAGACCGTTGTTCTCACCACCCACTACATGGAGGAAGCCGAGCACCTGTGCGACCGCGTGGCCATAGTCGACCGCGGGCACATAATCGAGATGGACTCTCCGAGTGCGCTTGTGAACAAGCACTTCAAACATATCGCAATCGAGTTCGATGCCCCGGAGGGTACCCAGACGGAGGCACTTGCGGCTCTCCCCGGCGTGGCCAACCTGATCCGCGGGAACGGAAAGGTGACCCTCTATTCCTCGGATGTGCCCGGGACCATGGCAGGCCTCTTGGGCCTGACCGGCGAGAACGCCGTTTCGCTCAAACACATGGTAGTCAGGCAGGCGTCGCTCGAGGACGTGTTTCTCAAGATCACCGGAAGGTCCATGAGAGAGTAAGGGGTAGACTTGGATGAACGGAAGCATGATATCACCTCGCGCTGTAGGTGCGCTTTACAGGTCCAGCGTGAAAGAGTATCTGAGGAACCCGGTGGTGGTGGGATTTACGGCAATAATGCCATTGGTCCTCGCGGTATTCCTGAGCCTTGTCATGGGCAACACCGAAGGCCTCACGCCCCGGCACTACTTCCCAAACATGCTCGGAGTATCCATGATGTGGCTGGGGATGTTCGCGACCGCGCAGCCCCTGGTGGAACAGCGGGAGCAGAAGATCTTCAGGCGGATGTGGGCGACTCCCCTGTCCCGGACGTCTGTGCTCCTCTCGCAACTCCTCTTTCGGATGACAATCGGGGTGGCGCAGGGATTGCTCTTCATCATCGTAGGATGGGTCGGGTTCGGAGTCGCGGTGGTCGGGAACTGGTTCCTGGTGATTGCTGCTACGATCCTCGGAACCCTGGTCTTCGTGAGCCTGGGATACGTTCTCGCCGGGGTGGCGAGGACCCAGGAAGCTGCTCCCGCAGTGGCTCAGCCCCTTCAGATGGCTATGCTCTTTCTTTCGGGCACCCTCTTGCCCGCCGCTATTCTGCCAGGAGCAGTCCAGCCCGTCCTCAAGATAGTGCCGCTTACTTACGTCGCGGATGCGCTCCGGCAGGTGATCTCGGGGCTTCCGCCGATGTTCCCTCTCTGGGCGGATTTCGCTGTGATGGCCGGGTGGCTCGTGCTCTTCTTCGTCTTGGCTGTCAGGTTGTTCCGGTGGGAGTGAGGAGTGCCTACCCTTGGACATCCGATGGGATCTGCATCTCATGTTTGAAGGGACTTGACACTGAATGAGCGCGGTTGTGCAGGAAGTGGCGGCGGAACCAGGAGTGTCTCCTGCGCCCATCATTGCGTCCAAGACTGTGGTGAGCCGGAGAGACGCGAGACGGAACTACCTCATCTTCTTCGTGGACGGGTTCGGCTTTCCGCTGGGCCTTTCAGTGATCTCGGCGTCCACCATTATACCTCTTCTCCTCACTCAGCTCGGTGCGTCCAATCTTGTCATCGGGCTCATCCCCGCGCTTCAGAACCTGGGGTCGATGGCTCCGGGGATTCTCGTTGCTCCCTTCATAGAGAGGGTCCCGTTCAAGAGGCGCTGGCTCGTCGGGGTGGGCATTGGGGAGAGACTGGTTATCCTCTCGGTGGCGTTTGCCATCATGGCCCTCGGGGCGTCACGCCCTGATGCCCTCATAGCTTACATCATTGGGGCGTGGACCCTCTTCCACACCCTCTCCGGGATCAACCTCCCGTCCTATTTCTGCCTGGTCTCGAAGTGCATTCCTGCTGAACAGAGAGGCGGGCTCTATGGATGGAGTGGGGCGGTAGGTGGTGTGCTTGGCGTGCTGGGGGCGCAGGCCGCCGGAGTCATCCTTGTCCGTACAGCCTTTCCGACTGGGTTCGCCTGGCTCTTCGCCATCGCGTTCGTCGTGCTCACTGCGACCCTGATCCCGTTCCTGTGGACGGTGGAACCCCGGGACGTTCCCTCACGGGACCGGCGCACTCTCAGAGAGTATTCCGGTGCGGCGGCGCGCATGCTCAGGACCGACTCCAACCTGGCCGGGGTGATCGCAGCCCTGGGTCTCATGTCCTTCGCACTCACGGCCACCAGTTTCTACTCCACCTATGCCGTGCGGGTCCTGGGCGCAGGCGCAATCGACGTGGCCAGGTTCACAGCGGTGTCCATAGGAGTCACCGTAGTGACTTCACCCCTTCTGGGCCGGGTAGCAGACAGGCACGGACACAGGACTGTCCTTGAAATGTCCGCAGCGTCGTTTGCTGCTGCGGCGGCTCTCGCCTTCCTCGCCCAATCGGTTGCGGCGGTCTATGTCGTGCTCGGCCTGGCGTATGTGGGCATGAGCGGGCTTGCAGTGAGCCAAACCCTGATCCTCACGGAGTGCGCTCCGTCCCACCAGGACGTGATCATGTATACGTCCGTGTCCTGGTTGCTCCTCGCGCCTGTCCGCACCGTGGCGCCTATCGTGGCAGGGTGGATCTCCGACGCCCTGGGGTTCGGGTTCATGTTCGGGGTCACCCTCGGCGCCGGGCTCCTGACAATGGCTGTTCTGAGGCTCTGGGCGCGCGAGCCACGGGCGGCCCAAGGCCGTACAACTCAACCTTGGTGAGGTGAGGCTCTTGGGAATCCAGATCTGCTCGTTCACTCCGCTCTCACCTCTGGAGGTTCGCCTTATAGAGGCGGTTTCGCCCGAAGTGAGCCTCGCGGACTTCGGGAAATGGACGGGGGATGAGCGCCAGAGACAGGCACTTGCCCGCTCGGACGTGGTGCTTGCCTGGACGGCGAGGTTCACCCGGGCTGACGCCCCGAGGACGAGATGGTTTCATGGGGTCGGGGCGGGCGTGGATCATCTCCTGTCCGGAGACCTCTTCCGCGGCGGGGATGTTATCCTGACTAACTCCAGCGGTGTCCATGCTGCACCTATAAGCGAGTTCGTCATGGCGAACATGCTTGCGCTGGCCCGAAAACTCCCCCGGTTAATGGAGCTCAAGAGAGAGCACAGATGGCCTTCGGGGCAACGCGGAGAGTTCATGGTAGATGAAGTCGCAGGGAAGACCGTGGGGATCGTGGGGTACGGAAACATCGGCAGGCAGGTAGCGGCGAGGGCGCGGGCGTTCGGCATGAGGGTACTCGGCCTTCACTCAGGCAGGCCTCGGGCTGCAGGCACCCTCCGGTGGGGCGCCGTCGACATCGAGCCGGATGCCATGTACCAGCCCGGACAACTCCACGAGATGCTAACCGCAAGCGACTTCGTCGTCCTCAGTGTGGCCGCGACGGCCCAGACCGCCGGGCTCATCGGCCTTTCGGAGTTCCGGGCCATGAAACCCACCGCCTACCTCATAAACGTCTCCCGCGGGTCGGTGGTCGTGGAAGAGGCTCTCATTCGGGCGGTTCGGGAGGGGCTCATCGCCGGGGCGGCTCTCGATGTATTCGAGCAGGAACCGCTTCCCCCGGATTCTCCCTTCTATGACCTGCCGAACGTGATCGTAAGTCCCCATGTGGCGGGGCTGTTCTCCGAGTTCACTGCTCGCATGGCCGATCTCTTCGTCGAGAACCTGAGAAGGTTTCTGGCCGGCGAGCCCATGTACAACGTGGTCGATCCAGAGCGGGGGTACTGAATTCCGGATTCAGGGGGGGAACCGCGCTGAGAGTCCTTCACACAGCTGATTGGCATCTCGGACGAACCCTGTGCGGCACAAGCCTCATCGAAGACCAGGCCCACCTGCTGGAGCAGTTTGTAGAGGTGGTGCGGGAGGAGAGGCCGGATGCCGTCCTTATCGCGGGCGATGTGTACGATAAGTCTTTGCCACCGGTCGATGCCGTCCAACTGCTCGACGATGTACTCTCAAGGATCATACTGGGCGAGTCCGTGCCAGTGGTGTTGATCCCAGGAAACCATGACAGCCCGGAGCGACTCAGCTTCGGCACGAGGCTTCTCGCCAGACAGAGACTGCATGTGGGCACATTGCCCGGAGGACAGTGCGAACCTGTTATTGTGTCCGACGATGATGGGCCCGTATGGATCATTCCCCTGGCCTACTGCGACCCTCGGGTGGTGCGGGAGAGGCTCGGTGATGCGGAGGCGCAGGACCACGACCACGCCATGAATTCCATGGTCCGTTGGGCGAGAGGGTTCGCCCCACCAGGCGTGCGGACTATCGCCGTCGCTCACGCGTTTGTTGCCGGTGGGGAGCCGTCGGACTCAGAACGCCCGCTGTCGGTGGGAGGTGCGGGTAGCGTGGATGTGGGCCGATTCATGGCATTCGGTTACACCGCCCTGGGTCACCTGCACCGCCCGCAGAGCATGGACAGGCACCGGGTCCGGTATGCTGGCTCGCTCATGAAATACTCCTTCGCCGAGGCTGGGCACAGCAAGTCAGTGACTCTCGTGGAGATGGGGCGCGTGGGAGAAGTGAAGGTCCGGGAGGTCAGGCTCACCCCGAGGCGGGATTTGAGGTGCCTGGAGGGACGGCTCGCGGACATCCTACGAGGGCCGGGGCCTGGTGAGAGCCGCGAGGATTACATATCAGTCACTCTGACAGATGAAGGAGCCTTGCTTCATCCCATGGACCGGCTGAGAGAAGTGTACCCCAACATCCTGGAGGTCAGGAGATCGGTGCTCTCAGATGCAGGTGAGCTGATTGGGATCCGGGGCGACCACCGGCGCATGAGCGAGCTGGAGCTGTTCCGTGCCTTCTTTGAGCAGGTCACGGGGCAGCCACTCACCGAGGAGCAGGAGGAGGTTTTCGCCGGGGTGGTGGAAGGTCTCCGGGCGCGCGAGGAGGTGGCACCGTCATGAGGCCTATCAGACTGACAATGACGGCGTTCGGCCCCTACGGTGGTCGCCAGAACCTGGACTTCAGAGAACTCCGGGACAGGTCGTTCCTCCTGATACATGGACCGACAGGGTCCGGCAAAACAACGATCCTCGACGCGATATGCTTCGCCCTCTACGGCAGTGCCAGCGGGTCGGAGCGAGATGCCAGGCAGATGAGGAGCCATCACGCGCCTCCCGACCTTGTCACTGAGGTCGCCTTGGACTTCTCGGTCGGGCCAGAGGTGTACAGGGTTTGGCGCAGCCCCGACCAGGAGGTGGAAAAGAGGCGAGGCCAGGGTGTGTCCAGGAGGAAGGCGGAGGCTGCACTGTGGAGGAGAACCGGCGTCACGGACCCCGGGGACGCCGGGGTGGTGCTCGCGACCGGGCCGAGGGATGTGACTCTGAGAATCCAGGAAATCCTCGGGTTCCGGGACGACCAGTTCAGGCAGGTAGTTCTTCTCCCGCAGGGAGAGTTCCGCAGAGTCCTTTCCTCCGGTTCGAAAGACCGTCAGGAGATCCTGGAGATCCTCTTCCGGACTGAGATATACAGGGCCATGGAGAACTCCCTGAAAGAGGCAGTGGCTGAGCTCCGGCGTGAGCGTGATGCGCTCGCGGAGAAGCGACAGTGGCAGTTGAGCGAGGCCGGTGCCGCCGACTGCGAGGAAATCGAGCGCAGGCTCGCAGATGACCTGGACCGGGAGCGTGAGGCCATTGCCAGGGTGGGCAAGGCGAAAGCCGCGCTCGCGTCAGCCAGGGACGCTCTGACCGAGGCCGCCCGTGTGCGGGACAGGGTTGACGAACTCGAGAGCGCGAGGCGGGAGTTGGATGCCCTGGCTACGACGGGGCCTGAGATCGAGGCCCGGCGGGCGGAGCTTGTCCGCGCCCGCAAAGCAGAATCCCTCGGAGACGCCGAGGCCGCTCTGGCCGCGCGGACCCGCGAAGCGGAGCAGACACGGGCCCTGGCGGAAGACTGCCGGGCCAGGCTGGACAGGGCCTTGGAAGCCCTTGGGCTGGCTGAATCCCGGCTTGACGTGGAGAAGTCACCCCAACGCCAGAAGGAGCGCGAAGACGCCAGAGATGAGGTTATGCGCCTCCGGGAGCTCGCCCCGCGAGTCGAGGCCATCGACCGGGCGCGTGGCGCCGTCATCGAGGCGCGGGAACGGGCGTTCTCGGCAGGTGAGTGCGCGGAGGCGGCCCGGCGTGAGCTGGACAGGCTCACCGCGGAGGCCAGGCAGATGCGGGCGGAACAGGGGATGGCACAGGCGGAGGCGGCCTGCGAAGCTAAATGGGCAGCTGAGGTTGAACGAGTTGAAAGGCTGATCGGCCGCATCAATGAGCTCGTATTCCTACGCGGGGAACTCGCCCGCCGCGAGCAGGCTGCATCTGACGCACGTAATAGGGCGGCCCACGCTGAGGCGGCTCACACCCGGGCCAGGGAGGAACTGGCCCGACTGCGCGAGGCCTGGGTGCGGGGGCAAGCTGCCCGCCTGGCGGCGCAGCTGATCCCCGGCGAGCCGTGCCCGGTGTGTGGGTCGCGGGAGCATCCCGTCCCGGCCCAGGCAGGTGAAGGTATGCCCACGGAGCGCACTATGAAGAACGCTGAGGAGGCGGAAGCCGGTCTCGATCGGGCCTTCCGTCAAGCCCAGGCGGATGCGGGCCGGGCAGCGGCGGAAGAGGCGGCTGCTCGAGGTTCGGTATCCCAGATCCTGTCCGGACTTGGGCGGGACTCGGAGATCACCCCGGAGGCCGCGTCGGCAGCCTTTACGGCTGCAAGGAGAAACCTAGAAGCCGCCAGATCAGCGGCGGAGAAAGCTGAGCGGCTCGCTGGGGAACTGGCGCGGTGCGAGCATGAGCGGCAGAGAGTCGAGTCCGAGCTCGGAGAACGCGAGTCGGCACGGTCGCGCGCTCTGGCTGAACTCGCTGCAGCTGAGGCTTCCCTTGCCGAGCGGGAGCAGAACGTCCCCCCGAACCTGAGAGCTCCAGATGCCCTCGAGGCTGCGCTCAAGTCGGCCGTGAGCACGCTTGAGTCGCTGGAATCGGCAGCCCGCCTGGCAGAAGAAGAGGCGGGCAGGGCGAGACAGGAAGTGGCGTCGGCGCAGGCATCCCTGGACGCCGCCCTCCGGGCGGCACGGGCGGCCGCCTCAGCCTTGGAGGCGGATAGAGCGGAGTTTGCTGCCAGGCTCATCCGGGCCGGGTTTTCGGGCCCCGAGGAGTACCAGGCAGCCCGGCGGCCTTTGGAGGTCATCTCCGAGCTTGAATCCAGGGTAACCGAGTACGACCAGATGGTTCACGCGGCCCAGGAGAGGCTCACTCGCGCGGAGGCGGCGGCGAGAGGGCTGGCTGAACCGGACATGGCGAGCCTCGAGGAAGCATTTGTTCGAGCACAGGCAGAAACCGACGCGGCGGTGGCGGAACGCGCCAGGCTCGGAAGCCAAGTTGCTCGGGAAAGGCAATGGCTTGAGAGCCTTCGGAGAATAGAGAGAAACTTCTCGGAACTGGAGGCGAAATACGCCGTTGCCGGACGGGTCGCCGAGGTGGCTTGTGGCGCCAATGAGTACGGGCTCACCTTCGAGCGGTTTGTCCTCGGGGCGATGCTGGACGATGTAACGAGCGCGGCCACTGAGAGGTTGCGCGTCATGAGCAGAGGTAGATATCAGCTGCGGCGGACCATGGACCGCGCCAGGAGGAACTCCCCGGGTGGGCTGGAACTTGAGGTTCTGGACTCCTTCACCGGGACGGAGCGGAGCGTCAGCACGCTATCGGGAGGCGAAGGGTTCCTCGCGTCGCTTGCGTTGGCACTGGGCCTGGCGGACGTGGTCCAGGCCTACTCCGGCGGGATCAGGCTGGACACGATCTTTGTGGATGAAGGGTTCGGGAGCCTGGATCCGGAGTCTCTCGACCTCGCCCTCGCTGCCCTGATGGACCTGCAAAAGGGAAGCGGACGCCTTGTGGGGATCATCTCACACGTGCCCGAACTCAAGGAGCGGATAGACGCAAGGCTCGAGGTGACCACGACGGAGAAGGGAAGCATCGCCAGGTTCAGGGTATCCTGAGCAGGAAAGGCGCACGACAAGGCCCTTGCCCTGGTTGTATTGGTGGGAGCCGCCTCCATCGTTCTGCGCCTTATCATGGGCTCTCGAGCCAGCAAAAGGAACCGGCGGCTATGTGCCGAATGACGGTAACAACTACGGTCCGTGGTTCGGCACTGGCGGAGTGATGGTTTTGAATAGTGGTGTCATATTTGACATAAAAAAGTACTCCATTCACGATGGGCCGGGCATACGCACCACCGTCTTTCTCAAAGGGTGCCCGGCCAGGTGCATGTGGTGCCACAACCCGGAGAGCCAAGAAGTGCACCCTGAGGTCATGTTCTGGGCGACCAGATGCACGGGGTGTTTGCG
>JANLFS010000073.1 GCA_024655925.1 Bacillota bacterium
GGAGTTCCAGGATGTCTTTGCGGAATCGATGTGGCTGGACGAAACCTAGTGGAAATGGAGCATGATCGCAGTGGCACTCCTCTTTCCTGATCAGACAGTGATGCGCCTGGGGATGCCCGAGGTAGGTTTCGGGGATGTCCGGCGAGCCATAGGGGCGGAGACTATCCCTGATTCGCGCCTGGACGAGATGAGGAGGGCCTTCGAGGGGTTAGCTCAGAAGTGCGCTGGAGGTCTAATAAGGCCCAGTCTCGTCGCCCGGAGCTTCCGCATCGCGGACAGCACGGGGGAGGCTGAGCTTGTGAATCCAAGTGACGGGTCGACTGTGCGGATCTCCTGTCCCGAGTGGCTCCTTTCCGGCGCAAGCGAACTCGTTGCGGTCGTATCCACAGTCGGACCCTGGGTGGAGGAGGAGATCCAACGGTACTTCGACTCGGGTGATCCCTTGCTCGGGGTGGTCCTCGATGCCCTGGCATGTCTCGCCCTAGAGGAGACTAACAAGGCCTTTCAGTCACAGGTCCGGGAGGCCCTGGAAGAGAGAGGGATGACAATGGGGCCGAGGATCTCTCCCGGATGCCAGGCGGTGCCCCTCACAGAGCAGGCAGTGATCTTCTCGCTCATCGACACATCAGCAATCGGGGTGTCTCTGACGTCAGACTACCTCATGCGCCCCCTGAAGTCTTCATCCTTCCTGCTTCCAGTGGGCACTTCCATCTCCGAGCGCCTACAGACCTTCAACTCCTGTGAGATGTGCACAGCGGCGCACAGGTGCCACTACAAGCAGGATATCTCGCCTCCAATTCCGAAATGGTAGCCCGGGCACGTGGCCGCGCCTGCACGCCGCGCGACATCGCCTCAAGTCACGACCTGGAAGGGGGGAGACGGCGCCCCTTCGCCTGCCCGCCGGCAGGGCGTGGGCGCTGTACAATCAGGTGAAAGAGTCAATTGCTTCCAAGCTGCGCGGGGTATTCGCCCCAATCGCAACGCCGTTCACGGATTCCGGTGATGTTGCGCTGGAATCGCTCGCCGTCAACCTGGACCGGCTGGGCACGTCGGACCTGGCGGGCCTCGTGGTTCTAGGTTCGAACGGAGAGGCATGCTATCTCTCCGCTGAGGAGAAGATCGACCTCGTCTCGTTTGTCGTGGCCAAGAACACATGGGGCAAGGCAATCATAGCCGGAACGGGTGTCGAGACAACCCGGGACACAGTCACCCTTACCCAGCAGGTGGCGGACCGGGGCGCCGACGCCGCCCTTGTCTTGCCTCCACACTATTACAAGTCCAACATGACCAACGCAGTCCTCCGCAAGCACTATGAGGCTGTGGCAGATGCCTCGCCCATCCCGATCATCATCTACAACATGCCGGGCAACACCGGGATCAACCTAAGCTCGGATACGGTGATAGCCCTGTCCGCCCACCCCAACATCGTGGGGATCAAGGACAGTTCCGGGAATCTCGTTCAGATAGGCGAGATAATCGCAGGGGCGGGACCGGGTTTCGCAGTGTTCGCGGGGTCCGGGAGCTACCTCCTGCCGTCGCTCGCCCTCGGTGCTGCCGGAGCGACCGCGGCCGTCGCCAACGTCTTTCCAAACGAGTGTGCTGCCGTGCAGAAGCACTTCGAGGCCGGGGAACTCGACCGTGCCCGCGAATTGCAGCTCCGTTTGATGGAGATCAACCGGGCGGTCACCACCAGGTGGGGAGTCCCAGGCCTGAAAGCTGCCATGGATCTCGTGGGGTATTACGGCGGCCCACCCAGGAAACCCATGCTCCCGCTGGGTTCCGAGGAGCGCGAGGAACTCGCCCGCATCATTCAAAGGACAGGGTTTGTGGTCCCTGGTCGCTGACCGGGCCTTCCCTTGATCGAGACGGATGTAACAGAACCCCCGGTTGCGCCCGAGAGCGCAGCCGGGGGTTTGCGGTTTAACACTGTTCGGCCTACACCGGTCGGCTCCGGAGCCGCAACGCCTCCTACCTGGCTTTGGCAGCCTTTGCGCCGCCTTTGGCGCTGATCGGCGGAGCAGGCTTGGAGAGCACTACGAAGGCCTCGTAGACAAGCCATACCGCGAGAATGATCAGGACTATCCCAGTGATCCCCAGGACGTATACTGGGGGTGTGCGGGTGAGCTTATTGTACACCAGGATGATCAGGGATGCGATGGTGGTGACGGTCATGAACACGAACGGGATCAGAGTGAATGTGGCGTTCTTCCCAAGCCCTCGGATCAGCCACACGCTGACCGCGAGAAGCGCGAGTCCCGCCACAAGCTGGTTCGCGGACCCGAAGATCGGCCAGATGATGCTCCACATCGGAGTGTTGCCCGACTTGAAGAAGATCAAGTAGGCCGCGAACACGATTCCGATAACGGTGGCCACGTACTTGTCCTTGAGGTTGAACAGCTCCTGCAACTGATACCGTGCCAGCCTAGTGGCGGTGTCGAGTGAGGTCAGGATGAAGCTGTTGAGTGCCAGGAGCCCGAACGCCGTCCCGAGCTTCGCGGGGATGCCGATCAGTTCAGCGAATCGGCCGAGACCGGCGCCGTAGATGCCCATGGGGTTGAAAGTGCTTCCCGGAGCGGCCCACCCAGACCAGATGATGACGGTGCCTATGGCTATTGTGGCGACGACACCTTCGAGGAGCATGCCGCCGTATCCGATCATCTTGGCGTCGGATTCCTTCCTGATCTGCTTGGAAGTGGTCCCCGAGCCCACCAGCGAGTGGAATCCTGAGATCGCGCCACACGCCACCGTGACGAAGAGTATGGGCCAGAGAAGGTCACCGTTCGCAGCCTTGAATGATTTGAAGGCTGCAAGGTGAGTAGTGTCAAACTTCCCGAAGACCATGCCTATGGCCCCGACTATGACAGACCCGTAAAGCAGGAAACTTGACAGGTAGTCGCGGGGTTGCAGGAGCACCCACACGGGAAGGACGGACGCGATGAAAATATACACGAGGAGGATGAGCCGCCATGTGGAGATGTTGACGGTGAACAGCTGGTCCAGCCACGGCCAATACTCTCCCGCTATGAGTGCGAGGTAGAGCAGTGGCACGGCGATGACTGTTGCCAGCCACAGCGGCATCTTCATCCGGTAGATCGCGAGGCCGAAGAGGATCGCCAGGAACACATAACACGTGGACGAAAAGCCGACTGCTGACTCCTGCGAGAGGGTCTGCGCCGCCAGCTCCGCGAAGACTGCTACTACGAGGACTAGCGCGAGCCAGGTGAAAATCAGGAAGAGTTTCTTGCCGCGTTCCCCGATCCATTCCCGAACAACTTCGCCGATGGAGAGACCCTTGTGGCGGATGGACGCAACGATGGAGGTGTAGTCATGAACTCCACCGACGAAAATGGATCCGATAACTACCCAGATGTATGCGGGGAGCCACCCAAATAGGTTCGCCGCCGTAATGGGGCCTACGACCGGACCTGCACCTGCGATTGACGAAAAATGGTGCCCGAGCAAGACGGACGGGTTGGTCGGCACGTAGTCTTGGTTGTCGTTAAGAGTTTCCGCAGGGGTCTTGTTCTTGTCGTCGATCTTCATCGTCCTGTCGAGGAAGGGCCCGTACACAAGGTACGCGACTACAAATAAGCCCACGGACAGAATGAACAAGAGCGCCAGCATGTCTTCTCCCTCCTATTCGCTCATGATTTCGCTCACGATTGTGCGGAAGCCGAGCAGATAAGGTCTCTCACCCCCTTTTCCAGCATTTTCTGGAGATCAGCACACCGCTTGTGGGTCACGAAGCTCATGTCTGCATCGTAGGTTCCGGCATAGACTTCGGTCCAACCCGAAAGGCCGAAGAGGCCACCTTTAGTCAGACAGAAACCCTTGACCTCTTCGACGTCGGGGTGCGACCCACAGGGCTGGAACGGCAGCACGAGCATGTACCGGTGGACCATCGTCTCAACGCCTGCCCCGCGCCGCGAACGCGCGCATTCCCGGGCGATCTCTCTCCAATCCCCGCCCCGGAGGAAGAGTATGTGGTCTTCGACGGAATAGGACGCGACCGGGCCCAGAAGGCCAGACTTCGTCATGGTGGTGAGCAGATCGAGCCGGGCGTGGACTGCCTCGTCTTCAGGGATGAAGAGATCGAACGTGGGGTTCCTGGAGTAGATCAGGCGTGCGAGCGCCCTGTAGTCAAGGCTTATGTTCTCGTCGGTACACGGACCTGAACTCACCGAGAGGCTCCCCCCCCAACCATGCTGCAATACTGGCGCCTGTCAGATTAGGACAGGCATGTTGGCGAGAACGGGCAGACCCCGTCCATAATATGGCGTAGTATTCTACAGACCTCGAAGAATACCTTCTTCCGCAGCAATGCTGTTTACAGCTACCGCTGCTGAAGGAGACGCAGCGCACCGTGCCGAATCCCTCACGGCCATGGAATCCTAGATGAATCGAAGGCCCGACGGCTCGAGGTGGGAAGTCCCAGCAGTTGCGCGAGGTGGTAGAAGAGATGGTGAGCAAGTTCACGACAAGGGATTTCACTCTCATAGCGCTTCTCGCAGCCTTGGGCATGGCGACAAAGCCCGTTATCACACCGGTGGCGCGCATGGTTGCGGGGCCGCTCTCCCTGCCCGGCGGCGCCGTGGCGGGTGGGTTCTACATGATGTGGCTCATCATCGCGCACGGCCTGACGGGAAAGGCCGGGTCGGCCACTCTCGTCGGAGTTGTGCAGGCCGCAGTGGCCGGCGCCCTTGGAATGGTGGGGTCGCATGGCGCGACAACTGTGCTCACGTATACCCTCCCGGGGCTTGTCGCTGATGCAGTGTTCCTTGTTCCCGGCCCGAGCAAGGTTGGAGTAGGCCGGGCGGCGCTCGCGGCGGGGCTCGCCAACCTCTCCGGGGCCGCGCTTACATCCTTTCTCTTCTTTCGACTGCCTTTCCTGCCGCGGGTGGTCACCCTAGTTGCGGGGGGAATCTCGGGAAGTCTCGGTGGTGTTCTCGCAATGGTGATCGTACGCAAACTTGCGAAGCACAGCTCGAGAAAGAACAGGGGGGAGAGCATGTGAGGGTAATCGCAGTGTCCGGCGTTCATCGCTCGGGAAAGACGACAACAATAGAGCAGCTCATTCGGGAGCTTTCGAGGCGGGGGCACTCAGTTGGAACCGTAAAGGACATACACAGGGAGTCGTTCTCCATGGACCGCCCCGGCAGCAACACCGACCGTCACCGGGCCGCGGGCGCAGAGATGGTCACAGCGGTCGGGCCGCGGGAGACCGACATACTGATCCGGCGCAGGTTGGGGTACGACGAGGTCCTTGCTTACTACACATCGGACTTCGTCATCCTCGAAGGCGCCCATGACTTCCCGGTCCCGAGGGTCGTATGTGCCAGGTCGGAGGCGGAGATCGGGGAGCGCCTGGATGCTCACACGTTCTGCATAAGCGGCCCGATCGCGGCATCGACTGACTCCTACCGAGGTCTCCCCGCAGTGGACGCGATGTCCGCGCCCGGCCGGCTTGCCGACCTGGTGACCATACATGCCCTGGAATGGACGGCTCAGCCGGCCCGCGCGCGAAGCTCGCTGGAAGCTGAGGTCTCTGTGGACGGAGAGGACCTTCCCATGGTTCCGTTCGTCCAGGAATTCGTGGCAAGCACGATCCTGGGCATGCTTTCCGCACTCAAGGGCTTCACTCCTGGCCGAGAGGTGCAGGTCACGGTGAGGCGGGAGCCGCAACGCGCATGAACTTCGATATCGAGCAGACTGTGCTGGCGGAACTCAAGGCCGCGGGTGTCCGCGGCGTCCTCGGACTCAAGATCTGTTCTGAGCTCCCTTCTCGCAAGAGCCGCGCGTACCTCGTTGAACTGTGCCATGCGGCAGAGGACGGCCCAGGAGCTCCGGCGCGAGGTTCCAACCATTCCCAAGCTGTAGTCAAGATCTATCCTGACCCCGGACGCGCGGCGCGGGAGGCGGACGTTCTTGCGCGTTTGGCCGCCGCGGGCGTCAGGGTTCCAAGACCGTTCTCCCCAGGCACCGCCGCGCTCGTCAGGGGATACATCTCAGGGCCAACACTGAGCGCGCTGCTTTCCGCCTCTCCCCGCGCAGATGACCATCTCCTCGCCTCCGCTCTTGCCCGCTGGCTTTTCGGATGCCACGCCGCCCTCCGCCGCGATGACGGGGCGACCCATCTAGTAGGCGACATGAACCTCCGAAACTTCATCTGCCCTAACCCGTCCGAGATATGGGGCATAGACTTCGGAGACACAAGACCAGGCGATCCCCTCGCAGATCTGGGAGAAGCGTGCATGTTCATCCTCACCCACGAACCTTCGTTTACTTCGGAGCGGTGGTCCTTCGCCCGCAGGCTCGTTCATGATTATGGCAACCTCGCCGGGCGCGATCTCTCCCGGGATGTGGTTCCCCACGTTGTTGCGGCTTTGACTCTTGCAGCTGCCCGCCGTGGCAGGCCCGCGCTTGCAGAGAGGGCGCTGACGCTGGACGCTGCGGTGTTTCGGTAACGGGGACGCGGGAGGGCTTTTGGAGCGTGGGGGTGCATTTGCGGTCACACATGCAGGGTCCTGCTTGGAGTGAATCTTGCCTCAACAAATTTATCCTGGGTTGGCAGGAAACCGGACAAGCGAAGCGAACTATCCACCGGATGTTAATTCATTGACATTAGAAAGTCGGTGGCTCAGCCACGGCGGTTGCGGCACAGCCGCCGGAGGTGAGCGCCAGAGCTGCGCTTATACACAAACGGACGCATCAAACATCACTGTAGCGCGCCTCGTACGTGCGCACGGATCGAGGGCATCGATTAATTCATACACAAACATAAGAAAGTCTCCTGTTGCGCAGCCCTCCGGAGGTGATGTGTCAGGGTATCCCCGTATTGGCGTCAACGTCCGTCGCGTTGCCTCATCCTCTCGGGCGTCGGGTTCTCGAATTATTACTAAGGAGGTACTTGAAGTGCGTAGGTATGCTTTGGGCGTCCTGTTCGTTTTGGGCGTTCTCATTCTCTGCGGCACAGGAGCGTCAGCGGCCAAGGAGACTCTGAACGTCATCTACATGGCCCAGGCGGGGTACCAGCCTGACGACATCCGCGACATGGCTGACCTATTCGAGTTTCTCACAGACACGAAGGTCAACATCACGTTCGTGAAGTACGACGAACAGCACGAGAAGATCGTCGCGTCCGCGGTCGCTCCCGTTGCCACCTACGATGTGATCCTCCTCGACTTGATTTGGACGGCGGAGTTTGCCTCAAGGAAGATGGTGGTTCCGCTCGACGACAGGATAACCGCTGACATACGCAAAGACATTGCGCCCGCCATCATGGACGCCTTCGTGTACGACGGCAAGACATGGGCGATGCCCTTCCTCGCCAATTTCCAGCTGTTCTTCTACAACATGGACATGATACGGAAGGCAGGGTTCTCGGCGCCGCCCAGGACTCTCGAGGAAATGGTCGATCAAATGAAGGCCATGAAGGCCAAGGGCATCGTGAAGTACCCCTGGACCGATTCGTGGAACCAGAAGGAAGGGCTGGTTTGCGAGTTCGTCTGGCTCACCGGCGCCTTCGGCGGCGATACTTTCGACGATCGCGGCCGTCCCACGTTCAACCAGGGTCCCGGGGTACAGGCGCTCGAGTTCATGGTCGGCCTGCTCAAAGACGGGCTTGCCAACCCTAAATGCCTCACCAACGACGAAGACGCCGCCAAAGACGATTTCATCTCCGGCAACGCCGCGTTCACCACGAACTGGACATTCCAGTATGCCCTCATGAACGACCCGAAGGTGTCCAAGGTGGTAGGACAAGGTGAGATGGGCCTGATACCGGTATCCAAGAGCCAGATTGGCAAGGCCGAGACTGCATCCGTCAGCGGATTCCAGGGTGCCGCAATCATGGCCAACTCCCGCAAGAAAGACCTGGCATGGCAGTATCTCCGCTTCATCACCAGCCCTCTGGTGCAGCGCTCCTACCTGCAGGAGATGCCGGTCTGGACATCCGTGCAGACAAGCGCCTACGCCACCATGATGGACAGGACCATGCCCATAAAGAGCAAACAGATCGCGGCTGTTCACCACAGGCCCAAGGTGCCGCCGTATCCGGAGGTTTCCTCCATTCTTCAGAGGTACATACATACCGCTCTCCAGATGAAGATGGAGCCCAAGGCGGCATTGGACAAGGCTGCTGAGGAGATCAACGCCGTCCTCAAGAAGTAAGCGCGCCTGGTCACAGGGCGGTCTGGGCCCGGACCGCGTCGCGGACCCGGTCCGGGCCTGGCGGCCGCGGGCGCGCGGATCGAAACAGACTGGGAGGTGGTCGCCATGGCTTCATACGGCCGCGAGCTCGACGACCACAGGCTTGCCAGGCGGCTTCTGGCCCCGAGCGCGATTCTGATCATGCTTGTGGTGATTGCTCCGCTCATATTCGCGTTCATACTCAGCCTGCACCAGGCCGAGCCCATGGTCGGCGGCATAGAGATGAAGCCTGTGGGGTTTTCCAATTACTCGTATTTCCTCACCCAGTCCGGCCTCTTCTGGCCTTCGGTGCGGGTCACCATATACTTCACCGTTGTGTCCTTGCTCATAGAGCTCGTTTTGGGGATAGGCATGGCGCTCGTGCTCGACGCGGATTTCCCCGGCAGGTCGTTTATGCGGGCCATCATCCTGATCCCGTGGGCGCTCCCTACAGTCGTGAACGCGAGGATGTGGGAGTGGATATTCTCGGGGTCCAAGTACGGAGCGCTCAACGGGCTCATGAAAGTCCTGCGTATATTCCCTAGCAGCCATGACGCCGTATGGCTCGGATTCGACGCCCCACTTGCCGGGGTGCCCGTAATCGGAGGTTTTCTGAAATGGCTCGGGGTGACCAAGGCGCTGAACATGATCATAATCGCCGACACATGGAAGGTAACTCCCCTGGTAGTTCTCCTGGTTCTCGCGGGGCTTCAAACGATACCTGGGAGTCTCTACGAGGCCGCCACTGTAGACGGCGCAGGGTTCTTCCGGAAGCTCACCCTGATAACCCTCCCGCTGCTCAAACCGGTCCTCCTCGTCATATTGGTCCTGCGCACCATGGAGCTCTTCCGGGTGTTCGACATCATCTACATCATCATGCAGTACTCCATCAGGGTTGTCGGGGTGCTCACATACGAGGTGGGCATGAAATTCCTCCATTTCGGGCGAGGCGCCGCGCTGTCCTTCTTGATCGCCCTGTTCATTCTCGGACTCGCCGCGATCTACGTGCGCCTTTTCTATTCAGACGCGGAGCGGTAAGGCCCGTCATCCCCGGGCGCGGGGCTGCCCGGAGATACTGCCGCGCCCCGCGCGGGCACGCGAAAGGCGCGAGGCGAAGTGCCTGTGACAGTAGAGTGTGTCGCGCCCCACGCGGGCACATGAAGCCATCGAACCGGAGGGATGTGCGGAAATGCGCTGGAACAGAGCGCTTGCAGTGAAACGTCTCAAGAGAGCGGCGCTGTTCGTCGCCGTCTTGGCTATCGCGGTTTGGACCTTGGCACCCGTGGTCTGGCTGGGCATATCGAGCATAACGCCGTATAACGAGCTGATATCAGACAGAGAGACTCATTGGCTCCCTCGGAATCCCACCTTGGCCAACTACCGGGTGATGTTCGACGTGTCCAGGCAGACAGGCGAGCGGTTCGTGTACGCTCTTCGCAACAGCTTCATAGTCGCCTCGTCGGTTACCGTCGTCTGCCTCGTAGCCGGCACTTTGGCGGCTTACGCTCTTGCCCGTCTGCCCGTTCGGGGCAAGCACGCGCTCGTGCTCGGGCTGATGTCTATCAGGATGCTTCCTACCATCGCCCTGGTGATCCCGTTCTTCGTGATCGTCTCCTACATTGACTACGCTTTTCTCAACATGGGTTGGGAATTCCACCTCTTCGACACCAAGTTCAACCTTGTCATCCTATACACCACCTTCATATTGGGGTTCATTATATGGATAATGCGCGGCTTCTTTCTCACGGTCCCGTCTGAACTTGAGGAAGCGGCAAGGATCGACGGATGCACCAAGATGCAAGCGCTCTACCGCGTGATATTGCCGCTTTCCGCGCCCGGACTCGTAGCCACAGGCATACTTGCGTTCCTTTCGGCCTGGGATGAATTCCTTTTGGCTCTCATTTTCACTCGGTCCACCAACTCGGCGACGCTGCCGCTGTTCATCGCGGAACTTGGAAGTCAGTACATAACCGCCTACGATCAGATCTCGGCGGCTGGGATGATGGCTGCCATACCTCCCGTGGTCCTCGCTTTGCTCTTCCAGAGATTCATCGTGCGTGGGCTCACGGCGGGAAGCGTGAAGGGATGAGCCGCTGGAGGAGATTGCATAGCCGCTGGCGAAATCTGCTCTCACGGAGGGGAGCTCGAGTAAGTTGAGTCGCATCAAACAGATATCGGAAGAGGCTGTGCGAAAGGGCAACCAAAAGTTAGTCAAAAGCATCAACCGCAGCATAGTGCTTAATATCGTCCGCGAGCACGGCCCGGTGTCCCGGGCCGACGTATCGCGGTTGAGCGAGTTCTACCCTGCCACAGTGTCGTCTATAGTGAACGACCTCATAAGCGAAGGCTTTGTGCGTGAAACGGGCCTGGGAGATTCCACAGGCGGAAGGCAACCTATAATGCTTCAGCTCGACCGAAGGGCCTATGTTTCATGCGGAGTTGAGATCTCCGTGGACAGGCTCAAAGCGTGTGTAACTGACCTGGATGCACAGGTTATCGCTTCAGAGGAAAGGCCGCTTGACTGGAAACAGGGGCCAAGGGAGTGCATGCCCTCGGTGGTCGATGCCGCCCAAAAGGTGCTGGACCGGGCGGGAGTCGGCCCTGAGAGGATCCTCGGCATCGGCGTCGTGTATCCCGGACCTGTCGACGACGAAACCGGCATGATATTAGCGTCCCCGCACATGCCGGGCTGGGGCGGGTTCGCCCTCAAAGAAGCCTTGGAGGCGGAGTTCCGGTTCCCGATTGTCGTCGACAATGACGCCAACGCGGCCGCGTGGGGCGAGAAATGGTTCGGGGCGGCCAAAGGCCACTCGAGCTACCTATATATAATGGCCGATTACGGCTTGGGCGGCGGGATCGTCATCGACGATCAGCTCTACCGCGGAAGAAACGGCGGGGCCGGGGAGTTCGGCCATATGACCGTCGACGTCGACGGGCCGCAGTGCAAGTGCGGTAACTTCGGATGCCTCGACGTCATGGCGTCGGCAGAGGCCATAGTGAACAAGGTGATCAGCGACATAAAGCGCGGCGCAGTGACTAGCTGCATTGAGCTCGCCGGCGGAAGCATCGACGCCGTAACCATCGACACCGTGCTCGAGGCTGCCGGGAACGGCGACGCGCACTCTCGGGCTGTAGTGGAGGAGGCAGGCCGGTACCTTGGGATAGGCCTCGCCAGCTTGGTCAACTGGTTCAATCCTGAACTCATCGTGCTCGGCGGCAGACTGCCGCTTGAAAGCCCGCTCTACCTAGAGAGCGCGAGCGAGACCGCCAGACGCCGCGCCTGGTCGGCTCTTGGCAAGAACGTTTGTATAGTCCTCTCAACCCTGGGGCCGAGCGCCTGTCTGATAGGGGCGGCGAGCCTGATGCTTACCAGGGTATTCGAATCTCCGAGCGTGGTGGCGTACGCATAGGACTTGCCACGCAGTGCCACGTAGGAGGGATCGTGATGGGCCGCATGCGCCTCAAAGCGAGCCTCCCGCTGCTTCGCGCGCTGCTGGGGTTTCTCCTCTTTGCCATGTCGGTCGGGTCGCGCGTCTGCGTCGCCGACAGCCCCGGCGGCGTGAGGCTCAACGTGATCTACATGGCGCAGGCAGGATACCAGCCCGAGCAGTTCCAACAGATGACTCGGGAGTTCACGGCCAGATACGGCGTGGAAGTCGCGGCAAACATCGTGCGTTACGATGAGGAGTATCAGAAGATCGTGACCTCGGCCACTTCCGCGGTGGCCACGTACGACGTGGTGCTCGTGGACCTGATCTGGGTAGCCGAGTTCGCCGAGAAGAACTACCTCGTCCCCCTCGGAAAACCCCTCCTGTCCCAACTCGATCTCGATGTCTCTCCCACCATAAGACGTGCCTTCGAGTACAAGGGCCGGGTGTGGGCGATGCCATTCCTGGCCAACATACATTTCCTGTTCTGCAACACGGACATGCTCCGCCGCGCGGGATTCAGCGGTCCGCCTCAGACCATCGAGGAGATGGAAGCGCAGATGCGCGCGATCAAGAGCGCCGGCATCACCAAGTACCCGTTCATCGCGTCGTGGAATCAGAAAGAGGGCCTGGTATGCGAATATGTGTGGCTTGTCGGAGCGTACGGCGGCGACCTCTTCGGGCCCGACGGCGCCGTGCTCTTCAACCGCGGCCCCGGAGTACAGGCCCTCGAGACCATGGTGAGATGGGTCCGCGATGGACTCGTCAATCCCCTATCGTTGACAGCCGATGAGCTGCTCGTAAAGGACGTTTTCATCGACGGCAAGGCCGCGTTCGCTCCCAATTGGACGTTCCTCGATTCCATCATGAACGACCCATCTGTGTCGAAAGCCGCCGGCCAGTCAAGCATTGCTCTTCTGCCTGTCGCAGCCGCCGTCCGGAGTCAGACAGGACAGATTTCATCGTCGGTCAGCGGCTTTCAGGGCTTGGCGGTGATGGCCAACTCCCTGCGCAAGCAGGAAGCATGGCAGTACATAGAGTTCATGACCAGCCCGGACGTGCAAAAGCGGTTCATTCAGGAAGTCCCGATCTGGAGCTCACTGCAGGCGAGCCCGGAGTTGCGTCAACACGACCCGTCCCTCGCGCTCAAGGCCGAACAGATGAAATGGCTTCACCACAGGCCCAAGCTCCCACGATACCACGAAATCTCCTCCATTCTCCAAAGGTTCATTCATGGCGCGCTGGAAGGCAACATCTCGCCTCAGCAGGCCCTGGACACCGCCGCTGAGCGGATCAGACCTTTGTTGTAGTGAGGTTATACGTGTGGCCAGAAGGAATACGAAAGGCACCATGCCTGTAACACGTCAGGTGCACAGGGGGTTTTGGGCCATCATCTGGCTCACCCTCGTCCTTAGCGTTCTCACGTTCTACGCCATAGCCGGGCTCACATCTGTCCTCCACAGGATCAACACCTATGATGTGTCCTCAATGCAGCTCAGCGGGGAAATATCGAAGAAGATATACCAGACTACCAGTAACGTCTACCAGACCATAGCCGGCACAGGCAAGATTGAGAGGCCCGACGACCAGCTGAACGAGGTTATGATGCTGCTCGGAAGCATGCGTCAGCTGCTCGGAGCGTGTTCAGATGCCAAGGCCCGCGAAGTGCTGCGGATGCTCGATGATATCGAAGAGTCGGCTGGTGAGTACACAGAGATCCTTGTGCGGATGCAGCACGAGGAAGATCCAGACCAGCTGTACCTGCTCCTCCGAGCTCTGTCCGGCAAGGGCGAGTGGCTCATAAGCCGCTCGGAGCATGTCCAGCTCAGAATATGGGAGCAGATAGGCCCAAGGCTGGCGCGGACCGAGCGTTTTGCCGCAATGCTCGAAATCGCCGTCGCCGCTGCGTTTGTTTTCGCATTCGCCTTCGGAGCGCTCCTCTCGAGGTCCATCTCCCGAACCCTCACCGAGGCCTCCATGCAGATCCGGTGCGCAGCCGAGACCACCCGAATGGAAAGCGAGAACTCTGTCAGAGTGTCAGTGGACATGCATAGCTCGGCGGAGCAAACTCACGAGGCGCTTGAGAGCGTGCTGGGAGCGTTCCGCGGCGTGTTGGCCACAAGCCAGGTCTCGACCGAGGCCTCTCTTAAGATAACTGAACAGATGGAGACGGGCGCCGCCGCGGCGCGCACCCTCGCGGATAGAACCCTGGTCACTGCCAGGGCCGCAAGCGAAACCCAGTCCACACTATCCGCCCTAGGCATGAGACTTACGTTCGTTAGCACGGCTCTACACAACACCGTCGCCATGGTGCGAAGCAACCTCAGAGTTGCTGTTCAAGCCGGCGAACGCGCTGAGAAGCTGCATGAGCAGATGGACCGAATCGATGCCGCCCTACAGAGCATAACCAAGATAGCCGATCAGACCGAGCTCATCGCGCTCGATGCCAGAATAGCTTCTGCCCGCGCCGACGAGAACGGGCTCGAGTTCGGGCGAGTCGCCAGCGAAATCGGCGGCCTAGCCAAAATGACCGCAGGCGCGTCATTGGAGGTAAGACGGCTGATGGATGGTATCAAGGCCTCCACGGTCGACGTCGCCCGGTCCCTCGAGAACTCCATGGAGCGCATCCAAAGCTTGCTCAGCCAGGCGGCGGCTGTGGAAGACCTCTTCGGGGAGATTCAGACTTCGTTCAGCGACATCATTGCCCTGATGGAACAGGTTAAAGACGCGGCCAATGCCGGTGCGGGCGAGGCCGACCTTGTGCAGACGTCGATGTCGGAGATCCTGGATTCAGCAAGGATGGTGGCAGCCCAGGCCGGTGAGCTTGAAGACAAGATGCGCGAGGTTGTGGAACGGGCCACCGCGGCGGTGGCCGCAAGCGAGATCCTGGGACGCGGAATAGCGAGCCAGGCCGAGTCGGCCAAAGAGCAATCGCGCCTGGCGGGACAGGTGACGCTGGAACTCGCGCGGTTGTCGTCATAGGCGTTGGGCGTGGGTCGCTACACGAGCCACATGGTACCCGTTTCGCTTGTTTTCACCTCAGGGTACCTCCCTGGCCCCCCTAGCCATTGCCGCCCCAGGTAGGCTCTGTGGTCGACACGTACGGGTCCGGCGTTTCACGTAGAAGGTCCTGAAGGGGCGGGGTTATCAGGAGACCCTCGTTCGCCACAAGTCGATCATGTATTGGCGCAGCGCTGATTGGCTCATCGCGCATCACCAAGAAAGAACCCGCATCGGCAAATGAACACTCCTTTGGCAAATGTAGCGGTGGTGATTTGTCGCCATGTCATCGAGCGCATCAGGCGAATCGATCATCCCGCCGACATCAAGCCGCCCTTCCGTATCAATCCAGTGCAGGCCTTCTGCACCGCGCCGCCCATGCCAGTATGGACAGAAGGCAAGTCCGCCCTCTTCGGCCCTCAAAACACCCGATGTGTCGCCCGGTATCCGCCCCGTTGGGGCAGTCCCAATTGATGGTTGATGGTCCCGCGGGGGCATGGTAATATATGGATACAACCGGCTCCCATAGGAAGGAGGCCTTACCATGCCAGCCTTGCTCCCGTCACGCTACCCTTTCCCGTTCGGACCCGATCTCCACCCCCCTGACCTTCCGCTAACCGAGATTCGCTTCCCCCCTCAAGGTTTCGACTGCGCCTCCATGTCCTTCGGCCAAGGCTGCGTCAGGGTGACCCTGTCCGACATACGTGACCTCGCCAAACCCGAAGGGCAAGTCTGTCCCAGCTGCGAAAGCAAGGAGATCGTCCGGTACGGAAAGCCCAGGGGCATACAGAAGTACAAGTGCAAGCGATGCCGGACCTACTTCACTGACCTCACCGGCACCGTGATGCACCGCACGAGGCTGCGGGAGAAGTGGCTCCCATACCTTGCGCTCATGATGGAGGGCCTTCCCGTGCGGCAAGCCGCAAAG
>JANLFS010000074.1:0-7611 GCA_024655925.1 Bacillota bacterium
CCAACATGCGGAAAACGGCGGGGGGTATGAGGTCGAGCCCCTCCCCTGTCTTCGTGGAAACCTCAACTGAGGAAAACTGCGGAAACGTCGCGCGGACCACCTCTGCGTTCTCTCTGGCGTGATCAAGGTCGACTTTCGTAAGTGCCAGAAGCGTTCGGCTGGTCTTGTCCGGCAGGACTCTGCGGTCCTCCAGAATACCAATGAGGGCGTCGAGGTCTTCCAGACATGAGTCAACACTAACGTCGAGGCTGATCAGAAGACCATCCCCCAGTCGGATCGACGCGAGGAGAGCGGGAGGGGCGAGGTCTGGGGAGATGGGAGGGGAATCAACCAGCTGAATCAGAACGTCCTCATAAGGCATCATGCCGGGAATGGGCAGCTGAGTCGAGAAAGGGTAGGGCGCCACTAGGACCTTCGCCTTGGTCAAGGCGCCCACCAGAGCCGACTTCCCGGAATTCGGCAATCCAACTGTGAAGACCTGCCCCGCACCTTCGCGCTCCACCCTGAAAGGGTCCCCTTTGCCCTTCCTGCGGGCAGCCTCCCCTTCCTCCCGGAGCCGGGAGAGCCGCCGCTTTATGTCCGCCTGCATCTTCTCCGTTCCCTTGTGCTTGGGAATGGTGCGGAGCATCTCCTCCAGCGCAAGGATCTTCTCCTCGGTGGTGGCTGCTCGTTTGAAGGCCTCTTCGGCTTCAATATACTGAGGGGTGAGGTTCGCCGGCATGAGGCTGGTCTTCCCTCCCGCGTTTCGTCTCGTTTCAACCCACACACCCGCACGGGGTGCGACTCCCCAAGCCAGTGGAAAGCGCGGGTGGAACGGTGCCCACGAGGGGGCGAGGGCCTACTGGTGGAGAACCATGGCACTTATCGGCGCGACCGACACAGTCGGCCCCAGTACCATTCGGCGCGTCCGTGTCCCGGCTTTCATCCCTTCGACTACCACTCTCCACGGGCCGGTCCCCGGGAGACCGATTTCGACCGGATGGCGGTTGGCGTTCAGTATGACCATGATGTTTCTCCATGGGTCCCCGTTCGGATGCCCGTCGAGAACGAACGACACCGTGTTGGCGGGGCTATGATGGAACCGGAGATGGTTCACGATCTGGCTCGCTTGCGTCATGCGGAACGCTGGATGCGCCCTTCGCAGTGCGATGAGACCGCGGTAATAGGCAAACACGTGGGGGTAGGTCTTCTTGCGCGACCAGTCTATCTGGTTGACCAGGTCACCTGCGTTGTAGCTGTTGTGGTTCCCATGCTTGGTTCGGAGGAGTTCCTCCCCGCCGTGGATGAATGGGATCCCCTGGGACAGGAGAATCACCGCCTGCGCCAGCAGGTCCATCCTGATCCTGTCCTCCTCTGAGTCTTGCGGGCATGATTTCGCCAGTTTGTCCCAGAGGGTGAGGTTGTCATGGCACGAGACGTAGTTGATGGTCTCTCCAGGCTCGGCCGCGAAATCGCAGCTGCACGTGTCGTATGCCACTGACCCTGCGATGCCCCGACGGATGGCACCTTCGCGGTGCGGCGCGCCAGAAACGAAGCCCAAGCCAGGACCGTCCGTGTCTCCTTTCACGGCGTTCCTCAGCCCATCATTGAACAGCGCGATGCCGAGACCGCGTTGTCGACCTTTCGTGAACAGCTGTGAAGGGCACAGCCCGGACACCCCTCCCGCCCACGGCTCTCCGTACAGCAGGACCGTCGGGTCGAGCGAACGGAGTTCGGCCGATATCTCACGCACAGTGTGATAGTCGAGAAGAGCCATGAGATCAAACCTGAACCCGTCCACATGGTACTCGTCCATCCAGTACTTGAGCGAGTCCAATATGAGCTTCCGCACCATAGGCCTCTCAGTGGCAAGTTCGGTCCCGCAGCCGGACCCGTTGGTGAACTGCCCGGCCGCATTGGTGCGGTGGTAGTAGTTCGGCACGATCTGGTGAAGCGGAGACCCATCCACTGTGTAGGTGTGGTTGTACACTACGTCCATCACAACGCGGATACCCCGGGCGTGGAAAGCCTGCACCATCTGTTTGACCTCGGTGATCCGGCACGTGGGGTCAGCCGGGTTGGTGGAGTAGGATCCCTCAGGCACGTAGAAATGGTGCGGGTCGTAACCCCAGTTGTACTCGTCCGGCGCAGCCTCGTCCACCGACGCGAAATCCTGGACTGGCAACAGGTGGACGTGAGTAACACCCAAGTCTACCAGGTGATCTAGAGCACCCGGTTCCGTGAACGCCAGGTACTTGCCTTTGTGCGTCATCCCGGAGTACTCCGACGCCGAGTAGTCCCTCACATGCACCTCGTAGATGACTGCGTCGACTGCGTGCCTGAAGGGGGGTCTACGATCCGTCGTCCACCCCGGTGGGTCGGTGCGGTCGAGGTCCACGACCACTCCGCGCTCACCGTTGAGTGTGAGTGCTCTCGCATACGGGTCAGGAGCCTCGTTCACTGCGCCGCCCAGGTTTACGCGGTATGTGTAGCAAGTGCCGGCCAGATCCCCATGGACCGTGGTCGTCCATGTCCCATCGCAGTCAGGCGCCATGGGTATCTCGCGACCGGTGGAAGCAGTTGGTGACGGATACAGTATGCACGAGACACCGAGCGCGGTCGGGGCAAAGACTCGGAACGATGTCGCCCGGGTAGAGTAGACCGCCCCCATGTCGTCTCCGGGGTAGTACAGTTCAAAAAGCTCCTGTCCGCCTACGGCACGGGCAGCGGAAACGTCGAGACCCAAGTCCCATCACTCCCAAGGAAAGTGGCTCGTAGCTGCACCTATATCATACACCATCCCCGATTCCCGTGTCCACACGGCTCGGCCGCGGGGAAGTCTTTAGGAGGCGAAGAAGGATTCCATCTCTTGCAGCGCCTTCTCGAAAGCGTCTAGCGCCCGGTTCACGGGTTCCGCAGAGGTCATGTCAACCCCGGCTCCGCGAAGCAGTTCGATAGGGTAGGTGGAGCCTCCGCCAGAGAGGAACCTGACATACCTCCTGACCGCAGGTTCGCCTTCCTCCAGGATCCGCCGCGCAAGGGCCACTGCGGCTGAGAATCCTGTCGCGTACTGATATACGTAGAACGCGGTATAGAAGTGCGGGATCCTCGCCCACTCCAGGGAGATGTCGTCATCGCTCACTACGTCAGCGCCGTAGTAGTCCGAATTGAGTTGCCTGTACCTGTCGCAGAGGAACTCGGGGGTAAGAGCCTCTCCGGCCTCAAAGGCTTCGTGAGTCATCTTCTCGAACTCCGCGAACATCGTCTGTCTGAACACAGTCCCCCGGAAAGACTCCAGGTAGTGGTTGAGCAGGTACATCCTCATCGCCTGATCCTTGGTGATCGCGAGGAGGTGCTCGATGAGAAGAATCTCGTTTACCGTCGAGGCGACTTCAGCCACGAAGATGGCGTAGTCAGAGTAGACGTAAGGTTGAGTGGCCCACGAATAGTGGAAGTGCATTGCGTGGCCCATCTCGTGCGCGAGAGTGAACATGTTGTCCAGAGTATCCTGCCAGTTCAGAAGGACAAAGGGATGGGAGCCATACGAGCCCCAGGAATAGGCCCCCGAGGTCTTGCCTCTGTTTTCCACGACGTCTACCCAACCCGAGGAGAACCCGGATTCCAGGGTGTCCAAGTAGTCGCGACCGAGCGGCGCAAGCGCCTGGAGAACAGTCTCTCGGGCATCCTCGTATGTGATACTGTACTCCACGTTGGGCACGATTGGGGTGTACATGTCATACATGTGCAATTCATCAAGACCGAGAGCCCTCTTTCTCAGCCTCACATACCTATGCATCAGGTGCAAGCGTGAGCGGATCGTCGCGATGAGGTTGGTATACACATCCACGGGGATGTTGTCTCGGTCGAGCGCAGCTGCGAGAGCACTCGGGTAGTTGCGGACCCGGGAGAAGAACACATCAGCCTTGACCGCGGCGCCCAGGGTCGACGAGAGAGTGTTCAGCAGAGCACGGTAGGACGAGTAGAGCGCTTCGAACGCCTCCCTCCGCACCCTGCGGTCTCGGCTCTCGAGGAACTTCACATACCTGCCCTTGGTGACCTCAACCTCTTGCCCGGCTTCATCCCGGATCGTGGGGAACTTGATGTCCGCATTGTTCAGCATCGTGAAGATGTTAGTGGCGCCCTGCGCCATCTCCCCCGCCAAAGCCACAATTCTTTCCTCGGGAGCTGAAAGTGTGTGAACCTTCTTCCGGACAATGTTGTCGATATAGTGACGGTACAATGCTAGGTCTGGCTCATCCTCCATGAACCGATCGAGGGTGGACTGGGGTATAGTCAGGATCTCTGGGCCTATGAAGGATGTCCGGCTTGCGGCCTCCACCGCTAGACTCGCCGCCCGGTCGTGCATTGCCTGGTACTTGGGTTTGGTGTTGTCCTCGTCTTTGCGCATATGGGTGTAGACGTATGCCCTCGTCGTCAGTTCCTCCACCCGATCGCGCAGTCTAAGACAGGATAGCAGGGTATCTGCTGAGGTTCCTAGCTTTCCAGCGTACGCTGCAAGCTCAGGCAGGCTCTTGCGAACTGCGGCCATGTCGTTCTCGCACAGTTCGTCGGAGACATAGATGTCCTCGAGCCTCCACTTGAGCTCCTCTCTGACCTCATCCCTGGCCGGGATCTGTAGAGTCGTGTTCTCCAAAGGCTCGACCGCCTTTCCTTTCAGGTGTGGTCCTGTCCCTCAGTGTCTGTGTCTTGTTCAGCCACGGTCAGTCCTTCTCCGGGGATTGCCGTGCCGCCGGGAGGGTGGATCAGGTCAGGCTCACCTTGGGGTCGCCGGGCGTGCGAGGGCTCTTCTGTCCGAAAACGGCATCCGCAAGGTTGACCGCGAGGTCCCCCACTCTCTCTAAGTTGTTCATGAGTTCAACGAATATCACTCCGGACCCGGGCACGCACTTGCCTTCGTTCAACCGCCCAATGTGATTGGATCGGAGGTGGCTCGTGAGGGTGTCCAGAGCCTCGTGCATGCCGTACACGCGAGACGCCGCCTCGCGGCTCTCCGTCCGGAGAGCCTCCGTGCCTTCATGGACAATGGAATCGACCACCTTGAACACGCGGTCAAGTTCTGCAACAGCGGCGTCGGAGAACGGGAGCCGCTGGTCGAACCTCTGGCGAGCGTAGTTCATCATCTGCTCCGCCTGGTCGCCTATACGTTCTACATCCCCTACCACGTGCATCAGCCTCATCATCCTGGCCGACTCTGACTCACTGAGAGTGCTCCTCGCTACAAGGGTAGACAGGTAAAGCACCACAGCGCTGTTCAAGCTGTCCACAACGCTCTCCCGGGAAGCCAGAGCTTGATCAAGCGCGGTCGTGTAGCCTTCTAGCAAAGCCTGCCGTGCCTCGGAGAGCATTGTTCCAACTATGTCGGCCATTCGGCAGATCTCCGAGGACGCCAGATCTAATGCCACAGATGGGGTGCCGAGCATTCTCTTGTCCAGGTACTTCGGAGCGGACTCAACCACCACGTCTTCCCCTGGAACCGCATGGGTCACCATTCTCTCCAGGATGCTGATGCCAGGTACCCAAATGACGGTGTTCAGCACGTTGAAGAGGGTATGGGCGTTGGCGATCTGCCTTTGGACATCCGCGGCCCCGGATAGCGCCAGCACAAGCCGGACGAACTGCGAGATGAATGGGAGGAACAGAATGCACCCGAAGACATTGAAGAGCGCGTGAGCGAGGGCGGTCCTCCTGGCAGTTCGGCTCGTGCCTATGCTGGCCAGCATAGCGGTGACGCACGTCCCGACATTGTCACCGAAGAGAATGGGTATGGCGACCCGAAGTGTGATGATGTCAGGCGAGGCCAGAGCAACTGCCATCAACATGCCCACGGTGGCACTGGAACTCTGGATCACGACCGTCATGCCGAGACCTATGAGGACGCCCAGGATAGGATTTGCACCGAACGCATGCATGAGCCGGACGAAGGCCTGACTTCCCCGTAGGGGGGCCACCGCACTGGTCATCAAGCTCATACCCAGGAACAGCATGCCGAATCCCAGGACCACATGCGAGATGCTCTTCCAGAACCGCCGCTTCGAGAGCAGGTGGAGCAGGAAGCCCAGGCCGATTATTGGCAGGGAGTAGTCAGATAGCTTGAACGCAATTAGCTGCGCTGTGACGGTGGTGCCTATGTTCGCACCCATCACCACTCCGATCGCTTGCCGGAGTGTCATAAGGCCAGCGTTGACGAACCCCACGAGCATCACCGTGGTCCCACTGGAGCTCTGGATCACGGCCGTGACAAAGGCTCCCACGAGGACACCCTTCACGGGAGTCCCAGTGAGGATCTCCAACACGCGGCGCATCTGATCCCCGGCCGCGCGCCTCAAGCCCTCGCCCATGAGGTTCATGCCATAGAGGAAAAGCCCGAGGCCACCTATGACCCCGAACACCATATCCCGCGTCAACACGCTCACCGCCTATGCTAGTACCTTGGAGACAAACAGTTGCACCAGTTCCGGGTCGAATTGACTGCCCGCGCAGTTCTCCAGCTCCCGCCTGGCCTCATCCGCTGCCAGCGCAGGCTTGTAGGGGCGGTCGGTGGTCATGGCATCGTAGGCGTCGCATATCGCCAGTATCCGACCCCACAGAGAAATCTCGACGCCTTTCTTGCCATCCGGATATCCTAGCCCGTCGTACCTCTCGTGATGCTCGAGTATCGCTCGGTAGTGCTTGTCTCCGTAGATCCTTTGCATACCGCGGATCAGATCAGCTCCCCACGCCGGGTGCTTCTTCACCATCTCGTATTCGTCCGGAGAGAGTAGGTTGTTCTTCGTGAGAACTGAGTCCGGCAGGTTTACCTTGCCGACATCATGCAACCTGGCGACGTACTCGATTTCCTCAACCTCGGCCTTGGGGAGTCTAGCAGCCTCCGCAAGCGTCCTCGCCAGCCGTGCCACCCGCTCGGAATGCCCTCCGGTGTAGTGGTCCTTCGAATCTATGATCCGAGCGAACGCAATGTTGATCTGCTCGGCGTTCTCCTTCTTGATCAGTGCACGCTGGGTGAAATTCTTGTTCGCGATGAAGAACCATTCCGCGAGCACGAACGGGATAAGCCCACCGTGTTCGAAAAGCGCTGTGGCCATCAGACCCATGATAACAGATGGAGCGATGGCTGTCACGGCGGTAAGTGCGACAGTGGGGTCGATGGTGAGTTTCAGCTGGGGTCTCGAGAGGATGATTCCGATGTTCATGATCAAGCTGGCCGCCGCCATCCATGCAACCCCGGACGAGGCCGCCGCGCCGAGGAACCCCAAGTCCCCGAAGGCCATATAAGGATGGGGCCAAAAGAAATGAAAGGCTGCGCTGGCAGCATACGCGCACAGCGCGCTCACGCCTCGGTTCCCCAGGAGCTTGAGGGCGAAATGCCACTCATCGTTGTTCTCTCGCAGTATGCGTATCTCCTGCACGCTTAGGCTGCCGATCGCGGAGATCAGCGCGGTAGCTCCCGGATCGTACTTCAATGCGCACACCATGATCACCGGGTAGGCCATGACCACAAGCATACTGTGGAGGTTTATTACGCTCAGCGAAGAGGCCCACATGAGCGCGACGAAAACCACGGCAGAACCGAACGGGACCTCCCAGCGCGCAGTAGTCGCGATGAGCGCCGCC
>JANLFS010000074.1:7621-13605 GCA_024655925.1 Bacillota bacterium
GCTAAGAGAATGGCAATGTATATGTCGTGCAGCAGCTGCCTGCGTCGGGGCACGCAGAATACCCCCCGCCCGTGCTTCACGCTGGGCGGGCCTGCGTGCAGGCCCGCCCAGCATATGGCGCTAGAAAAACCCGTCGCAGCGGGTACTCATAGTTACGTGAATGGGTCTCTGCCCTTACTTGAACAGCATCAGGTCCGCAAACGCGGCCACGGACCCGGCCAGGGTCACGATGGCGGCGACCACGGCAGCCAGGGTGAGCTTCTTCACTGGCTTCACCTCCCGAGATTCAGTAGGCACCTGGGAGGCTCAGCTCATCTATGCTCTCAGCTCACGCTGCGACGGGCGATAGTCATTCGGTCTCCAGTACTCGCTCGAACTGCCTGTTGAGAGCGTGAAGTATTGACCTGGCAATAGATGTGGGGAGGTCGTCGCGCTTGTAAGCTGCGCCAATAAACCTGCGTCGTTCCCCAGAATCCCTTGCCACTGTTGTGACCTCGGCGACAACCCGCTCTCCGTTGACGTCACACTGTGCTTGAAGCCGGTACTTAGGGCCCATAAGTGACTCAATCGCCTGCAACGTCGCTCGCCGAACAACATCTTCGATGCAATCGTCAAGGCTGCAACCGTCAGCTGTCCCTGAGTGCGACTCCCCGGTGTGATCCAGTGTCACTCTTGCCGTGATGCTGTTCCTCGGACCATATTCGATGGCTACTTCCTTGAGTGCAGGCCTTCCTCTGACCACCGGCAGTGAGTCGTCGGGTTTCTCCCCCACCTGGGCGATACTGATCTTCCGGTAGTCGACCCGTTCCCCAACCTCCAGAAGGTAGATTGTCTCGATGTCCTTCTTCAAGCGCTTCATGTCGTCCTGGGTGAACTGGCCGACCACCATGACGTGAATCTCGTCGCCCTCGGTTCCCGGCAGGATCCTGGCACGTGCCACACCTGAGAGCTGGCAGAGCCTTTCTTCCACCCTGACGAGTTTCGTCGTGTGGTTGTCGGACATGACTCACACTCCCCCAGAGCCAGATCAATAAGCATGTCCATTTGAATTCGACCCATGCGACAGAATCCCTTCATTCTCGATGGCCGATCGCTCGAATTCTGGGCCCTTTTTCGGCGCCGACCCGGTCGTGACCCGAGACTGTGACCGCCGTCATGAGGTATAACGGTATCATCCTGCGAGTCGGGAGGTGCTGTCGACTGTGAAAAGGCCCCTTTTGGCCCTCTCTCTGGCGCTGCTGCTCGCGTTGTCTCCCGTGGCCGGGCAGGCCCGGGCTGTGTCCCAGCACGTGGTGCTCATCTCTGTGGATGGGCTTGCTGCGTCTGATCTCGACAGAGCCGCAAGTCTCCCCAACTTCGGTCACATAATCGGCACAGGCGCCGTTGCCCGGGAAGTCCGTCCCGTGTACCCGTCGCTGACCTACCCGAGCCACACATCGATAATTACGGGAACCAGCCCGGCAAAGCACGGGATCACAGCGAACACCCCTCTTCAACCAGGAGTACGCGATCCAGAATGGTACTTCTGGGCACGGGACATCAGAGTCCAGACTCTCTACAGTGCTGCCAGGAAAGCAGGGATCCGTACCGCATGCGTCCTTTGGCCTGTCACCGCCCGTGCATCCATAGATTACCTTCTTCCAGAGATCTGGCCGACCAAGCCAGGGCAGAGTGTGACTTCTCTGGTCCTCGCCAATGGGAGCCCTCTTACCATCCTCGCCCTCAACCTGCGGTTCGGCAAGATGTTGCGCGGGACTGAAACCGACGCGCTCGATGACTTCACAGCTGCATCTGCAGCATATGTCATCAGGACAAGGCGTCCGGGGCTTCTCATGGTTCACCTTACCGACCTTGACCACCAGAAGCACGAATTCGGCTCAACATCGCCGCAAGCATCTGAGGCTCTTGCACGTCAAGATGCGAGGATCGGCACCATTCTCGATGCCGTGCGGAAGGCAGGCATCACCGACTCCACTACGTTCGTGGTCATGGGGGATCACGGATTCCTGGACACTGACCACCAGATAAACTTGAACGCTCTGTTCGTCCAGGAAGGTCTGATGACCTTGGCGAACGACGGAACAGTGACCTCGTGGGACGCGGCCGTCAACCCTTGTGACGGCTCGGCGCATGTCTATGTAAAGGACGACGCTGCCCGCCTGCGTGTCATGGAACTCCTTTCGGACCTCGAAACGCGAGGAGCCGAGACTGGCGTGGAATCAGTTGACAGGAGCGCAGATTTCGGGCCGGACGGCCCAGCCTTCGTCGTTGAGGCCAGGCGCGGCTACTACTTCGGAGGCGATGTTTCGGGCGAACTTGTCGTGCCGGCACGTGTCCGGGCCACACACGGGTATTCTCCCGCCAAGCCGGAGATGGCCACCGTATTCATGGCTACGGGAGCCGGAATCAGACCCGGTTCAGTAGTCTCCAGCATCGACATGACGGATGTCGCCCCAACTCTGGCACGACTCATGGGAGTCAGCCTTCCGGACACTGAGGGCAGAGTGATAGAGGAGATCCTGGTGATGCCGGAATGACTCAGGCTCCCGGGATCACTATCAGGCGTGCTGTGCCTGACGACGCCGGCGCTATCTGCGAGATAAGCAGTCATATCTGGGATGGCCATGACTATATCCCCAATGTCGTGGATAGATGGGTCGCGGATGACACAGGGGCGTTTCTCGTCGCGGAGTTGGACGGGCACGTCCGGGGCTACGGAAAGCTCACACTCCACACCCCGCTTGATGGTTGGCTTGAAGGCCTTCGTGTCGACGTCGGCTTTCGACGCCGGGGCCTGGCCCGAGCGCTCTCGTGTGCTCTCGTGGACCACGCGCGTGCCTTGGGCCTTCATACGCTGAGGTTCGCAACAAGTGTGGACAATGTCGAAAGCATCGCCCTGAACGAACGGGCAGGCTTCCGCCGGATCGCGGGGTTCCGGTACCTTTTCGCGGCGGAACGGGAGATCCTTGCGGTTGGCACGCCGGACGGGCACCGGCTCGACACAGCAGACCCCGCAGTGGAGAGACTCACAGATCCCGCGGAAGTCGCACAGTTCGTGCTAAGCTCCGATCTCGTCCGAATGTCAGGAGGCCTGTTTCCCGGCGGGTTTGTGTTTCAGGAGGCCACCCCAGAAACAGTGATGGCCATCATCGGGCGGGCAGAGTGCCTCGGGATACGACATCCAAAGCCAGACCGCACGCTTGCTGCTGTCCTGATCGTCGAATCAAGCCACGAGGGATCGGTGGACAACCCCGGGCTCGTCATCAGGTTCCTCGAGGGGGAGCCTTCCGCCTCGGGCGCCCTCGCCAGGTGGACCCTCTGGTACGCCCACAGCCGCGGGATTTCTTACATCGATGTAAGTACCCCGTGCGGGCACCCATCGACACCGGCATTAGTTGAAGCCGGCTTTGAGAATTGGCACTCGGAGGTGCCCGAGTCTCTGCCCACGATCCTGGTCTTCGAATACCCCCCTGAGGTACTCAGGGGCCTCTGAGGAGAACAACATGATATGCTCCACGACAAGAAAGGCGCTCCCTTTCGCAGCAATAACGATGACTACGGCCCTTTGGGGCTTGTCTTTCGTCAGTACGAAGATCCTTCTTCGGACACTCGCCCCGATGCAGGTGGCGTTCTCACGTCACGTCCTCGCAACTGCGGCCTCCCTGGCCTTCCTGGCAGCGTCCGGTTCCGGCAAGCGGATCAACGCAGCCGACCTGCCCAAAGTCGCAGTCGCCGCCATGATCGGCATTCCGCTCTACTTCTACTTCGAGAACACAGCGCTTCTCTACACTTCAGCCGCAGCAGCATCGATGATCACTGCTGTCACACCTGCAATCGTGGCGGTGGCAGATTGCGCGATCCGAAGGCGAGTTCCGCCAGCCACCACCTGGCTCGGCATTCTCGTGTCCGGGTGCGGAGTCTACTTCGTGGTCCAGGCGGGGGGGGCCATGCTCGGCGGGGCGGACTACGTTAGGGGCAATCTCATGATTCTCGTGTCAGCCACCGCATGGGCAGCTTACACCATCATCAACAGGCCGTTGATCCAGAAGTATGGGGTTCCGACCACGAACGCTTACCAGATCACCCTGGCAACAGTGGTCCTTGGGGTGCTGGCGCCCAAGAGCGGCCTCACCAGACAGCTTCTGTCGCCTGTTGTCCTGCTGAACCTCGCCTACCTGGGGATTCTCTGCTCTGCTCTGGCCTATGCCATGTACCTCTTCGCCTTGAGAGCACTGGGATCTACCACTGTCACAGTTTTCATCAACTTGGTGCCCGTGTTCGGGGTCCTCGGAAGTGCGTTGGTCCTTGGTGAGCCGGTAACCGGGGCTCAGCTTGTTGGGGGATGCATCGTGCTTTCCGGCATCTTGGCAGTAAACCGCTCGACTGGGCAGGCTCCGGGGCGGATGAGAAGGAGTGGACCTGTTGTATAAGTTGATCGCGTGTGACATCGATGGGACAATCCTTACGAGCGACGGAGATGTCACAGTCCGGTTCATGGAGGTTCTCAAACTCGCTCGGTCCGTTGGGATCCCGGTCGTGATCGTCACCGGGCGCAGGATCGCCAGCGCAATTCCGATAGCGGCTGAGCTCGAGTTGCCCGGTCCTCTCGTGACGCACTCGGGGGCAGTTGCGTTGACCGCGGCAGAGGAACACATCCTCATGGCCCGACATATCCGCGCGGGACTAGCGGAGGAAGTCTGTAGCATGGGTCACAAGCATGGTGCCAGCGTCGCCGTGTACGAGAACGTGTACGCGGGCCGGACAATCCTCGTTACGACAGAACGTGAATTGCACGCGACTGTGCGGGCATACCCCACCCTCGCCCCCTACTGCAAGAGGGTGTCCGGGTTCGGCCAGGCGTGTTCGCTTGACCCAGTGCAGATAACCTTGAGAGGGGAACCAGCAGTGATGGACAAGGTCGTGCGCGAGCTGCGCACGACCTACGCACGGGACCTTAGCTTCATCGACTACGGCCAGACAGAGACCGAGGACTACCTCGTGGACGTGTTCGCCTCGGGAGTCAATAAAGCCACGGGTCTCAAGTTCATAACGGACACGTATGCCATCGACCCCTCGGAAGTCGTCGCCTTCGGAGATGGGGTAAACGACACTGAACTGCTTGAGTTCGCCGGGCTTGGTGTGGCGATGGGCAATTCTCCCGACTCAGTGCGTGAAGCTGCGGACATCGTAACAGCGACCAACGATGAGGACGGAGTGGCAGTGATCATAGAGGACCTGTTCTCGAGGGGTCTCCTCCACGGAGTGGGCCACGCCGCCCATCCGCCTCAGTCACTCACCTAGCTGCTTCCGCAGCTTCCCCAACCGGCCATTCCCCGGTGGGCGCGGCCTCTGCCATGGCTGTGAGCGCGGCGGCGGAAGGCGGGAAGCGTGCCTCGTCGAACATCACATGTTCGAGGAAGACCTCACCGCCTTTCGGCCCGAGTAGCCTTGGGAGGTTTCTGAGAATGAACAGGTACATCATCACCAGGGGCTTGATGTCGCGCCGGTCTATCACATCATCGTAGCAGGAGTCTCTCCGTCGCCACTCTCCGAGATACGCGAGTTTCTGGCCGAAGGTCATATCCGCTCCATGCAGGAATACGTCGACCAGGCATGCCAGATCCAGAAACTGCATGCGCGCCTTGGTCCCAGGCCTCGGCCTGTGAACCGCCCTGACCTCACGACGGAGGAGCATGTCCACGTATGCCCCGAAGAGGTCGCACCCGGCGTTGTACGCAAGAATGATTCCCGGGGCCATCCTGGGGTTGACGTCGATAAGCGTGCACTCTCCAGTTGTCTCATCCAGCATGTAATCGGTGCTCCAGAAGCCTGTCCAGCGGAGAGCGCGCACCAGGGCGCGATCATGTGCTTCAACGACTGAGTTCTCTATTGCGACCTTGTAGGCGCTGGTTCCCCCATCGCGAGGATAGACACGGATCGCGCGGAAGACCACCTGCCCCAGGAGTTCGCCATCTCTTGCCAAT
>JANLFS010000074.1:13615-15536 GCA_024655925.1 Bacillota bacterium
AGCACAGGCCCCCTCACGCGCCTTTGGATCATGGGCAGGTCCTCATCGTCCGCACCCTGCCTGGCAAGGAGGTCTGCATACACCTCGGGCAGCCTCTTTGGGTCGTCCAGCACGGCCTGCCCGTGCGCGTTGCATTTCCTCCGGGGTTTCACGACCACAGGACAGTCCACTGCCTCGAAGATCGCGGGAAGCTCTGCTCGGGATACTGGAACGAACGTGGGGTTCGGCGGAGGGACTCCGATTCGCTGACCGAATCGGGCCATGTTGCCCTTGTCGTGTACGAACAGAATTGACTCGAACGGCATCGAGATGAAACGGGCGTACTTGTTGATCTCCTCGGCGTAGTAAGACATCACGAACCCGTCTTCGAACGTGGGCACATAGATGTCGTAATCACCCGACGCCAGTTCATCCAGGACAGCCCGGGCGAACCTCTCGGGCTGGTACCGGATGGACGGGAACACAAGTCTCCTCTTCACCGCTTTCGAGTGGAGACTGAAGTCGGATGATGCCGTTCCGGCGGCTGTGACCTGAAATCCCATCTCGGCGAGGCGTCGAACGACAAACAGCCCCACGGGCGTCATCATGCCCGTGACCAATGCCCGCACTCTACTCTCACTTCCTCAAGATATCCGTGTGTCAGGACTGGGCGCAGCCTTTGATATACTCCCGAATCCTCCTTGCGCCCTCTATGATGTTCTCTCTGGATGTCGCGTAGGAGAACCGCACGTATTCATCGGTCTCCCCCTCGACCCTGCATCCGAACGCGCTCCTCGGCAGGACCGCCACACCCGCCTCGTGGAGCAGCCGGCTCTGAAACTCGCTGGAGTCAGCACAGCCCAGCATCTTGCAGGCCTCGGTCACGTTTGGGTAAACGTAGAACGCACCTCCCGGTGTGAGGCACCTGAACCCCGGGATGGAGTTGAGCTCAGAAACGATCAGGTTGCGCCGGGCCAGGAACTCTTCCCGCATCTCGTTTGCGCGGCCCTGGGAGCCCGTCAAGGCCTCCACGCCTGCTACCTGAGTAAACGTGGCCGTGCACGACTCGGAATTGGTCACGAGCCTCGTTACCGCAGAAGCCAGCTCCGGACGCATTACTCCGTAGCCCAGTCTCCATCCGGTCATCGCGTAGGTCTTCGAGAAGCCGTCGAGGATGATCGTGCGCTCCTTCATGCCAGGGATGGAGGCTATGCTCTCGAACGGGGCGTCGTAGACCAGGCGCGAGTATACCTCGTCCGAAAGCACGGTGATGTCGTGCTCGATTGCGAGTTCCGCTATGCTCTCGAGATCTTGTCTGGACAGGACCCCACCAGTCGGGTTCTCCGGGGAGTTGATTATCATGAAGGTGGTCCGCGGACTGATCAGCCTCCTCAGCCTGTCGACGTCGAACGAAAACCCGTTCCTCTCATCCAGGAAGATGGGGACTGGACGTGCGCCCACGAAGTTGATCATGGACTCATATATCGGGAACCCCGGGTTCGGGTATATCACCTCGTCGCCCGGGTCCACACACGCCAGCAGGGAGTGAAAGATTATCGGCTTCGCCCCAGGTGTTACCACAACCTCTCCAGGATCAGCCGGAATGCCGCGCGTGCGTGAGATATAGGCTGCGATTGCCTCGCGAAGTGCGAGGATGCCAAAAGACGGGCTGTAATGGGTGTAGCCCTCATCCAAAGCCTGCTTGCATCTGTCCTTGATGTTCTCCGGGGTGTCGAAATCTGGCTCCCCGATGGCGAAGGTAATGATGTCGCGCCCGCGCGCCCGGAGTTCGTTGACGGTTGCAAGCACCGAGAAGGCACTCTCGGTGCCGAGTCTGCCCACCCTCTCTGCGAGTTTCACTTCAACGTTACCTCCTGATCTTTCTGCATCTCAGACTTCATAGAGATACGGCAATCTGTTGGTTGATAGAATAATATCAGTT
>JANLFS010000075.1:0-215 GCA_024655925.1 Bacillota bacterium
TAGACGGACAGCGCTTGGCGGAGCTAACGATCGACTACGGAATCGGGGTGTACACGGCTGCAACCTACACAGTGAAAAGAATCGATCAGGACTACTTTGACGCTGAGGAATGACCCAGCTCAACACCCACTCACATGTTCGGCGCGCACGAGGCTTCCTCGCGCCACGACAGCAAACGCCAAGGTACCCATATCTGAATTCTCCGAAGGATGTAC
>JANLFS010000075.1:224-3304 GCA_024655925.1 Bacillota bacterium
AGCAATTGCTTCGAGGGAGGAATTCGATGTGAGGACAGCATCGCGGCTAATGGTATTGGCGGCGGCAATCCTTCTGACGCTTGCGTGTATTCCCACGGTTTGCGCTGCGGCGCCGCCGGCGAGCGGTCGCCTTAGGGTGGGGATCATCGGTTTCACTGGGCCCTTCGGCTCTCAGTACGTGCAGTACGCCTCCAACTGCCTGTCGGACGTATTGGTTGACATGCGGAGATTTGAGGTCGTCGAGAGGGCGAACATCGATCGAATACTGGCCGAACAGCGATTCCAGGTGTCCGGGGCCGTGAATCGCGATACCGCAGTTCGGTTGGGCGAAATCCTGGGCATCGATTACGCCTTCATCGGATCGCTGGATAGGTGTGAGGGCAAGAGCGAGTACTGGACTGACAAGGACGGGAGAAGGCACTACTACTACTCGGGTTCTGCAGAGGTATCCATCAGGATCATCGATGCATCTACAGGCACGATAGTATCGAGTCTCCGCCTCAGGGGCTGGGGACGCGATGATTCCTCGCCATCTGCCGCATGCCTTGATGCCGTGAAGTCATGTTTCGGCTCGACTCTCCGCGACGAGCTTGTCGCGAAGTTCCCTGTGATCGGCGAGGTGCTCGAAGCTCGGAGCAACCACGAGGTCTACATAAGAACCGAAGAAGCCTCTGTGATGACCCCTGGAAGCAGTTTTAGGATTCTGCGTCCGAATGTGACTCAGGTGGGCGGTTCGGGATCCCGACATCAATTCGTCTCAACTGATCAGGTGGCGGTCGTTAGGATCGTCTCTGTGTACGGCACAATCGCAAGAGCCAAGATCGTGGAGTCGTCAGGCGAAGTCGTCGCAGGGGATTACGCCGTGCAGGTGCAGGGATATCGCACTCCCGGTGAGAGGGCGGCCACCGCCCTTGCGGTCGTAGTCCTCGTGGCTTTGGTCGCGTTGGCCGCAGCGCTTCAGCCCTAGGCAGCGTAACGCGGTCTCCGGGCGGCGCTGTGTCGGTGTCGGTGGGAGACTGGGTATGGCGGTGATGCCGAGACCCGCTCCCACCGCACAGTTCAGAGTGGCAGGCTCCTGCGGTTGAACAACACAGCCCCACCTGCATACGTGATGAGGGCAATGCCTGTGGGAATGATGACCGCAGGGGCTATCGATGAACCTCCGGCCAGTATCTGCGTTGGATTCAGCAATGTGAACAGGGTGAAATTCCTGATCCACACATACCGGCCGCTCACCTTGGCCAGCATGTTCAGGACGAAAGAGGCGACGGGGATCCCCGCGCCGAAGGCGAGCGAGTGCTTAACCTCATCGAACAGGCACGAAAAGAAGAAGCATATTCCGCTGATAGCGTAGAAGATGAGCGTCGTGATGAGATTCAGCCGCAGGAACCCTCTTATGTCCAGCTGTCCTGCGAACATGGCTTGGCTGACGGCGATGCCGGCGATTGTCGTGAGCCCAAACAACGCGGTGACGCTGGCGACAAGATAGAGGGCCTGCGTCGTGAGGATGGTGAGGCGCGAATTGGGTGTGGACAGGAGATAGGCCATTGAGCCAGTGTCCACGTGCCTTGCCACCAGCCGGTTCGCAACAATGATGCAGAAGATCATGGGGAACAGGATGGCTACGAAGCTGTAGTAGAAGTTGGCGATGAAGGATGTGAGCGTAGTGCTGGCCTCGGAAAGCCCCATCGCGGAAACAAGCTCCTTGGGCAATGCCTCGATCGTGGCGATGGTCCCGTCGGCGCTTTCGGGGTCAAACATGGATATGATGATGGAAAGGTACATGAACATGAGGAACATGAAGACCACGACCAGAGTGAGATTCGACTTCGCCGTCGCCTTGAACAGTGTTGGGTTCACGCTATTTCGCTTCCTGCCCGTAATACTTCATGAACGCTTGTTCCAGGCTCTGCGAGATAACGTCGATTCCCCGGACTCTGCAACTGGACAGGGTCCTGATGAAGAAGTCGTAGTTGGAGCTCACGATGACTTCCACATGGTTCCCGGTTACCTTGCCGAGTTCTAGGCCGCTTGACCGTAGTATGGCAACGTCCTCTTGCGATGCCACTGTAACAACGAAGGCCTTGCGCTGGGATGCTTTGAGCGAATGGACGTCCTCCACAGCAACCAGCCTGCCCTCGCGGATTACGCCCGCGCGGTCAGAGGTGCGGTCGATTTCGTCGAAGTTGTGCGATGACATGAGAATCGTCTTTCCGCGCGCCTTCTCCTCCAGGATAAGGTCGATGAAGGTTCTCTGCATGAGCGGATCCAAGCCGCTTGTGGGCTCGTCAAGAACATATACGCTGGGGTCATGCATGAAAGCGGCGACGATCCCGACCTCTTGCTTCATCCCCTTCGACATCTTGCGGATACTGCGGCGTGCGTCCAGTTCGAAGCGATCGATGAGGGCGCGCATGCGGGTTCGGTCCCTGATGCCCCGCATGTCGTTCACGAACTGAAGAAACTGTGTTCCGGTCATGTCTTCGAAGAACGCGATCTCGCCCGGCAGATAACCCAAGGACCTGTGAATATCGGGTGCCTGCGTGCGGCAGTCCAGGCCGTTTATGGTGCAACTGCCCTTGTCGGCATTGGCGAAGCCCATCAACTGACGGATAGTCGTGGTCTTGCCTGCGCCGTTGGGACCAAGATAGCCGAAGACCTCGCCCGCGTTCACGGAAAACGACACATCAAAGATGCCTTTCCCGTTCCTGTAGGTTTTGGTGAGGTTCCGCACTTGTATTGCGGACACGAGGACACCTCCTTCACTTGTAAAGGTTGTTCTTTAGGAGACTCAGGTAACTGTCCAACTCCTCCATGTACGCACTGAAGTCAAGATCCTTGAGCTGGCCGTCCACGTACTTCGCGGTGGCTCGGCTAGCGTATCCTTCCATGGTCCAGGCGATCACGTTGAGGGCCTGCTTCGGGTCAATGCCGTCCTTGAACTTCGAGAGGTCGAGGCCGCTGAAGAACCTCGCGTAGGCTCTGCTGAGGAAGTCCGCCTTCTTCGCTTCGATCTGGTCCTTCAACGCATCTGTGCTCTTCAGGCTGGCGTTCGTGATGAAATTGAACAGGTCAGGATT